>CAMQPJ010000116.1 GCA_947003675.1 uncultured Collinsella sp.
TACGATAGATAGGACGATCGAATGCTCGAAGGCTTCGATCTCGCGCCCCTCCAGGTCGATGCCGATGACACCGAATACCTTGTCGCTGGTGCGAACCGCGAGGTAGAGACAGCGCGCCTCGGGCAGGGTCCGCGTGCTTGCGCCCGCGCGCTTGTTGTTGGTATAGGTCCAGGTTGCAACGGCGCGCTCGTAGTCGGTGAGCAGCGTTGCGGATCGGTTTTCGGTGCCAGCGGACTCATAGAGCGTCTTGCCGAGCGTGCCGTGTTCGGCGGTGTAGAAGACCACGTCGAGTTTTAGCAGTTTGATGAGTTGGTTCATGGCGACGCGGGCGCACTCCTCCGCGCTATGGGCTTGCTGCAAGAGCTGGTTCGTTTCGAGGAGTACGCGCGTTTTGAATGCGTTCTCGGCGGAGGTACGGGCGTTGTCGGCGATGCGCGCAGTTAACTCGCCGGCGACCATAGCGGTAGCGAACATGATGCCGAACGTGACCAGATAGCTTCGGTCGTAGCTGGCGAGCGAAAACAGAGGCGTGACGAAGCAGAAGTTGTAAAGCACTACAGAGAGCACGCTCGATACGATCGTGCAGATACGCCCCGTCGTGGTGACGGCGGTCAACAGGGCCGTGAGGATATAGAGGGATATGATGCTGGAATCGGCAAATCCCAGATGGCGAAAAGCCGTGCCGATTGCCGTGGCGACAAGAGAGAGGGCCAGCGTGCGAAGTACGTTTCGGCTGCTGGGCGGCTGCAGGGAGAGCGCACGGCGGCGTCCTTTGGGCCGGGAGGGCGGAGTCGACTGGTCTGGAATGATGTAAATGTCGAGGTTCGGGGCGAATGTTATGAGCTGTTCTACGAGAGATTTGCGGCCGAAGAGGGTCTGACGGACGCTGCTGTGCTCGCCCGTGCGTCCCATGACGATCTTCGAAATACCCGACAGGCGCGCGAACTCGGAGATCTGAAACGCGACGTCGTCGCCATAGACGGTTTCCATATGTGCTCCGAGCTGCTCGGCTAGGGCGATATTGGCTGCAAGCTTGGCGCGCTCATCATCGCTCATGGCTTGCGTGCGCGGGCTCTCTACGAACAGGGCGACGAGCTCGCTGCGAAACGCTTTCGCCATGCGTGCGGCGGCACGGACGATGCGGGGATTGGTCGGCGCCGGGGAGACGCAGACTAAGATACGCTCCCTGGTGTAGTAGTCACGGTTTCCCAGCACGCGTGCGGCGTCTGTGAGGCGGCCGGTGCGATCGGCGCAGCGGCGCAGCGCGATTTCTCGGAGTGCGGTGAGGTTCTCGACGGTAAAAAAATGCTGTTGCGCTCGGTCGGCTTGTGCGGGACGGTAGACGAGGCCGGCGCGAAGGCGCTCAAGTAGGTCTTCGGGCTCTATGTCGACGAGCTCGACCTGGTCGGCATCATCGAAGATACGGTCGGGGATTCGTTCGCTCACGACAACGCCGGTGATGGATGCAACCATGTCGTTTAGGCTCTCGATATGCTGAACGTTCACGGTCGTATAGACGTCGATGCCCGCATGTAGAAGTTCCTCGACGTCTTGATAGCGTTTGTCGTGGCGAGACCCCGGTGCATTCGTATGGGCGAGCTCGTCGACGAGGATGAGCTGAGGGGCGCGTTCGATAGCCGCATCTAGATCGAACTCGTTGAGCGTAATGCCGTTGTACTCGATGAGTTTATAGGGCACGTTCTCAAGCCCTTGTGCAAGATGGGCAGTTGCCGGACGTTCGTGCGGCTCGATGTATCCCGCGACGACGTCGACACCTCGCCGCTTGGCGGCGTGGGCGGCTTGAAGCATCGCATAAGTTTTGCCTGTGCCAGCAGCGTAGCCAAAGAAAATCTTGAGGTGTCCCCGGCTGGTTCGAGCGTCATCGGCGACCTCGTCTTTCTCAATTGCCTTGAGGATGAGGTCTGGATTGACGCGAGTGTCCGATGCGTCGCGCTGCATAGCGTAGCCTTTCTGAAGCGTTGTCCATGCGTGCATACGCGGTGAGGACGCCGCTGTATGCTCGCGAGGTCGAGTATAGGCGCACTGCAGCAGCAATAGTGCTTTCTACCTGCATCTTTACGGCATCTTAAGGTCGTGAGCCCCGGCCCTCACGCCTCTTTAATCCCTAGAAGCGTTTACTGTCCCCAGACGCTTGCGAGAGCAGGCGTCCGAGACATCGGGCCGTGCGTGAAAGGGGCGGTAAATGAACATCCTCATTCCCATCATCGGAGTCGTCTGCATTGGACTTCTTATCTATTACATCTACATTCTGATGAGGAGTGATTCGTAAACTATGGACGCTGCGATTCAGTACATCTTGTACTTTGCCGTGCTCGTCGTCCTGGCCGTTCCGCTCGGTCGGTTCATGGCCCATATCATGGATGGTGAGCATACGTTCCTGTCGCCTGTGATTGCTCCTGTGGAGCGCGGCGTCTATCGTCTGCTTCGCATCGACGCGGCAGAGCAGATGGGGTGTAGGCGCTATCTGGCGAGCGTGCTGGTCTTTTCGGGGATCGGCCTCGTGGCTCTAGTGGCACTCCAAGCGCTTCAGTCCTTCTTGCCAGGCAATCCCCAGCACCTGCCGGGTGTGTCATGGGACCTGTCGTTCAATACGGCTGTTTCCTTCATAACCAACACCAACTGGCAGTCCTATTCCGGTGAGACCACCCTGTCCTATCTTGTGCAGTTCATGGGCCTCACCGTGCAAAACTTCTTGTCCGCTGGCACCGGTATCGCGGTCATGTTCGCGCTCATCCGCGGTTTCCGTCAGGTCAAGGAGCAGGGTCTGGGTTCCTTCTGGGTCGACCTCACCCGCACCGTCCTGTATGTGCTCATCCCGCTGAACCTCGTGTTCGGCATCTGCCTGGCTGCCGGTGGCGTCATCTCCAACTTCCAGCCGGCTCAGAAGGCCGAGCTCGTAGAGCCCGTCGCTGTCCAGCCTAATGCAGACGGCGGCTGGAGCGTCATCGACGGCGCCCAGATCGAGGGCGACACGGTCAAGGTCGACGGCAAGGTTGTCGAGGGCGCGCGCGTGGTCACCGAGCAGTTCCTGCCCCAGGGTCCCGCGGCTCCTCAGGTCGCCATCAAGCAGTCCGGCACCAACGGCGGCGGCTTCTTCGGCGTGAACTCCGCTCATCCGTATGAGAACCCCAGTGCCTTCACCAACATCATCGAGATGACCAGCCTGCTGCTGATCCCGGCCGCCTGCTGCTTCACCTTCGGTATCGGCGTCAAGAACACCAAGCAGGGCAAGGCCATCTTTGCCGCCATGTTCATCCTGCTGGTGATCTTCACCGGCATCATTGCCGTCAACGAGCATGCGGGCACCCCGCAGCTGGCCGATGGCGGAGCGGTCAATATCGAGATGACCGACGGCCAGGCCGGCGGCAACATGGAGGGCAAGGAGAGCCGTTTCGGTATCGCCTCCTCTTCTACCTGGTCCGCTTTCACGACGGCTGCTTCCAACGGCTCGGTTAACTCCATGCACGACTCCTACACTCCGCTGGGCGGTTTTATCCAGATGCTCCAGATTGCTCTGGGCGAGGTCGTCTTCGGCGGCGTGGGCTGCGGCCTGTACGGCATGATCGGCTTCGCCATCCTCACAGTGTTCATCGCCGGCCTCATGGTCGGACGCACGCCTGAGTTCCTGGGCAAGAAGATCGAGCCGGGCGAGATGCGCTGGGCAGTTGTCCTGTGCTTGGCAACTCCGTTTGCCATTCTGGTGTGCTCGGCCATCGCCTGCATGGTGCCCGGTCTTGCCGACCAGCTCAACAATGGTGGCGCGCACGGCTTCTCCGAGGCGCTGTATGCCTTCACCTCATGCGGCGGCAACAACGGATCGGCGTTTGCAGGCATGAACTGCAACATTCCCTGGATCAACGTCATGCTCGGCCTCGAGATGCTGTTCGCCCGCTTCATGCCCATCATCGGTACGCTGGCTATCGCCGGCTCGCTGGCCAAGAAGGGTAAGGTCGCCGAGAGCGCCGGTACCCTGTCTACCACCAACGGCATGTTCGTATTCCTGCTCGTGTTCATCGTTCTGCTGATCGGTGCCCTGAGTTTCTTCCCGGCTCTGGCGCTTGGCCCCGTTGCCGAGTTCTTCCAGATGATTGCGTAAAGGAGGGCGCAGATTTATGGCTATGCAAAAAGACATGATGGGCCGCGCGGTCCGCGACTCGTTTGCCAAACTGGATCCTCGCGTCCAGATTCAAAACCCGGTCATGTTCCTGGTGTGGCTTTCCGCCGTCATGACCTCCGTCCTGGCCGTCGCTTCCATCTTCGGTGTGCAGGACGCGGGTGTGCCCACCTACTATGTGGTCGCCATCGCGGTCATCCTGTGGCTCACCGACCTGTTCTCGAACTTCGCCGAGGCGCTTGCCGAGGGCCGCGGTAAGGCTCAGGCTGATTCCCTGCGTGCGGCCAAGAAGGATGTCGAGGCCCATCGCATCGAGTCCGTTAAGGACAAGGAACACTTCACCGTCGTTCCCGGCACCGAGCTTACGCGCGGCGACCTGGTGATCGTACGCGCCGGCGAGCAGATTCCCGGCGATGGCGACGTCATCGAGGGCGCTGCCTCCGTTGACGAGTCCGCCATCACCGGTGAGTCCGCCCCCGTGGTCCGCGAGGCCGGCGGCGACCGCTCTGCCGTTACCGGCGGTACCGCGGTGCTGTCCGATTGGATCATCGTCAAGATCTCCAGTGAGCCCGGCCAGAGCTTCCTGGACAAGATGATCGCGATGGTCGAGGGTGCCGCGCGCAAGAAGACCCCTAACGAGATCGCTCTGGAGATCTTCCTGGTGGCCCTCTCCATCGTCTTTATCCTGGTCACGCTGGCCCTGTATTGTTACTCCTGCTTCTCGGCCGGTCTTAACGACATGGTCAACCCCACGGCCGTGACCACGCTCGTGGCACTGCTCGTGTGCCTGGCTCCCACTACCATCGGCGCCCTTCTGTCCGCCATCGGCATCGCCGGCATGAGCCGTCTGAACGAGGCCAACGTGCTGGCCATGTCCGGCCGCGCCATCGAGGCCGCCGGCGACGTCGACATCCTCATGCTCGACAAGACCGGCACCAT
>CAMQPJ010000117.1 GCA_947003675.1 uncultured Collinsella sp.
TTGAACTTGGTGAACAGCGGCACGTACTCAAAGCTCACGTTGGAGTTCTCCAGGCCGTACCAACGCGCAGGCGTGCCGGCGGCGCGACGGATGATGTACTTGAGCGTGATGGCCGTACGCTCGCTGGGCTCCACATCGCTTTCGGGCGCCAGAAGCTTACGGATCAGGACGAACTTGAACGTGCCGATGTTACCCGGATCCTTGTAGACCGAGTAGTCATGCGTCTGCGGCGGCAGCTCGCCGGTGGCAGCCAGGTCCTGAACAACCTGACGCAGGTAGGCATTGACGCGCTGGTTGATCTTGTAGCCCAGGTACAGATGCACGCGGAACACGTAGTCGGTGCCGAACGTCTCGACCGAATAGGCAAAGGTGTGCGGTTCGTCCATGGTCTCGACATTCACAAACCACCAGGCGCGGGCGCGCTTGGGATGCTTATCCAAGATCGAGTAAACGATATCGCGGTCGATGTAGTCGGTATGGGTGTCCTTGGTCAGGTACACGATGTTGTCGCTCACGAGCTCGTAACGGTCGTCGTCGCGCAGGCGCTTGAGCTGCGGCAGGTAGCTGCGCAGCGGCAGTAGCGTAAACTGGCGCTGCTCGACCGCCGTGCCGTTGTACCAGCACACCATAATGCCCATGATGAGTGCAGCCATAAGGATGGTGAAATAGCCACCGTGGAAGAACTTGGTGAGCGAGCTCACGAAGAAGAAGCCTTCGAGCAAAAGGAAGAAGGCCGCGAAGATCCACGGAGCAACCTTGAGCTTGCGCTCCTCGTGCAGGTAGAAGAAGAGCAGCAGCGTGGTGCACATCATAGTCAGCGTAATGGCAAGGCCGTAGGCGGCTTCCATATGCGCCGAGTTCTGGAACAGCAGCACCACGATGACGCAGCCCACGAGCATGACGTTGTTGACCATGGGGATGTAGAGCTGGCCCTTGGTCTCGGCAGGGTAGAAGACCTGCATGTGCG
This sequence comes from uncultured Collinsella sp., assembly GCA_947003675.1. GTDB lineage: Bacteria > Actinomycetota > Coriobacteriia > Coriobacteriales > Coriobacteriaceae > Collinsella. Next base: position 968 of record CAMQPJ010000117.1, read on the forward strand.
GCATAAGGTCCAAACGGCTGGCCTCGGACACCAGCGAGAATGCGCCGGTGATGAGCGCCTGCGAGGCAATGATGGCCGCGACGGTGGAAAGGCCGACGGCAAAGGGACGCAGGCCCGGGGTGAGCATCTGGTAGAAGGGGTTGAGGTCGGCAACGCCCATGAGCTCGGGGTTGGCAGCGTTGTTCATAAGCCAAGCGCCCTGGCCCATATAGGAAAGCAGCAGGCAGCACTTAACGAACGGCCAGGTGGCGTAGATATTGCCGCGACCCACATGGCCCATGTCGGAGTAGAGCGCCTCGGCACCGGTGGTGGCAAGGAAGCAGCTGCCCAAGATCATGATGCCCGCATGGTTGTTGGGACTCAACAAAAAGCCGATGCCGCGCAGCGGGTTGAGGCACAGCAGCACCGCGGGGTGCTGGAAGACAAAGAACAGACCCGTACCGCCCAGGAACAGAAACCACAGCGTCATGATGGGGCCAAAGGCACGGCCGATCTTGGCCGTGCCGATGCGCTGCACCAAGAAGAGCACAATGATGATGGCAAGCGTGATGGCCACGACGCGGCCCTGATCGTCGCCCAGCACGGCATGGACTGCCGGGATGGTGCGCAGGCCCTCGATGGCCGTGGTAACGGTAACGGCAGGTGTCAGGATGCCGTCGGCGAGCAGCGCGGCGCCACCCAGCATGGCGGGGATGATGAGCCACTTGCCGCAACGCTTGACCAGGCTGTACAGGGCAAAGATACCGCCCTCGCCGTGGTTGTCGGCGCGCAGCGAGATCAGCACGTACTTGACGGTCGTCAGCAGCGTGACCGTCCACACGACAAGGGAGAGCGCGCCGAGCACGAACTCCTCCGTGACGCTTCCGATGCCGCCGTTGCCGGCAACGAGCGCCTTGGTTACATACATGGGGCTGGTGCCGATATCGCCGTACACCACGCCCAGCGTGACGAGCATCGCCGAGATGCTCACAGGAATCGCAGCGTGCGAGGCTGCCTCCTTGGCCTTTTGTTCCATAAGCCGGTTTCCTCCCAACTTTAATGTTCGAAGGGATTATAGATAATCGGCCCATGTTTGAATGGCACTGTTTTCCCAGCTAGATAAACATTTATACGGCCTTTAGGCCACCGCGGCGATATGGAATGTGACAAAGGGACGGTCCCTTTGTCACATCCGTCATTTTCCGAGCCAATTTTTGAACCACCACTCCATGGAGCGGCTCATCTCGGCCATAAAGGGACTCGTGTGCTTGCGGGTGTAGATATCCACCACGCGCTCGCCTACCTCGCGGGCATGCGGACGGAACATCGCGTCCATCTCGTCCACCTGCGCGTCCATGGTCGCGGCATCCGCACGGCAGTAGCGCTCCTCGTGCACCAGGTTCACCACGGGGTGTGCGATCGCCGGACGCTCCTTACGGGGCGTGCCGATGATGAGCATCGATAGCGGCATGGTATAGGGCGGCAGATCGAGCAGCTCGGCAACTTCCTCGGCATTCTCGACGATATCACCGATATAGCAGCTCCCCAGGCCCAGGGCCTCGGCGGCAACCACGGCGTTTTGCGCGGCGATCACGGCATCCTGAGCCGCGATGGCAAAGTCGCCCAAACCCGGCGCGCGGCGGGGCGCCTTGCCCGTGCGCTCGACAAACTCGGGCTCAAAGCAGCCCACGTGCTCAAACAGATCGATCCACTTGGCATAATCGACCACAAATATAAGTGCCCAGGGCGCCTTGGCAATCATGGGCTGGTGATCGCACAGGTCGGCGAGGCGGTCCAGCGTAGCCTGCTCGCGAATGCTTACGATGGAATACATCATCATGGCGCCCGCCGACGGCGCGCGACTCGCCGCATGCAAAATTGCCGCCCGCTGCTCGTCGGTCACCGCCACGGGACGGTCGTCGTCATCACGCGCGAAGGCACGCGTGGAGGAACGGTGCTCCAACGTGTCCAGCACCGCATTGCCCGTGGTCTCGACCGGATAGCCACACGTATCCACAGCCTTGGTGCAAACCTGCTCGTTCATCGCCTCATCCTCGCCAATTCTTTAAGAAGCCTTTACGTTTCCGTGTAATTCCCGTCCATTATCGCGCAGGTCGCCACTACATTGCGCCACACCGCCGCACATGCGCGTTAATATGGCTGGTTGTTGTGCGCAGCCCGCAAATGCAGCGCATATTTAGGTAACAATCGGGTAAACCCCCGCTTTCGTAGGTTTTAAGTTTGTGAGGAGTCTCAGCATGTTCGCTGCCGCCATCTCGCTCGTCGGTCTTGCGGCGACCGTCTACCTTGTTTTGCGCGAGGCCAAGGCCATTCGCGCTCAGTCGGGCACCGTTGCCAAAAGCGCTCTTGGGTGGAGCGTCGCCTTCGGCCTGTTCCAGCTCTTTTTGACCATTTGGGGCGCTATTGGCCTCGTCGCGCAGAACGAGCCGCTCGCCTTCGTGATGCTCATCCTGACCAACGCCATCCTCACCGGCTGCGCTTGGGCCAGCATCGCCCGCGACCGCATCGCCCCGCGTGTCTTTGCGTTCGCCGGGCCCGACGCCCCCGCCCCCACCGGCAAGCTCGCCCGCCTGCGCGGCGCCTTTGTGGGCAAACCGCTCGTCGCCGCCGTCTTGTGCCTGTTGCTCGCCGGCGTCTTTGCGCTGCTAGGCATGGAGGTATCGTCCAACCACGACTTTACCTGGGTCTACCCCCTGTGCATCCTGCTCGAGTGGGCCATCATCACCACGCTCATGGTCGGCCTGTTCTTCCTGTTCCAGCGCCACGGCGCAGCTCCCGCGGTCCTGGCCTTTGCCCTCTTTGTCCTGGGCATTGCCGAGTTCTTCGTCATCACGTTTAAATCCATGCCCATCCAGCCGGGCGACCTTTCGGCCATCTCCACCGCCGCCGCGGTCGCCGGCACCGGCTACACCTTCTCGATCTCACTGTTCTGCGTGCTGTCCATGGGCTTTACCGCCATCGCCATGCTGCTATGCGAGTACGCCGGCCTGGTGGCACCGCACCGTCAGAAGGGCGCCGCCAACGCCAAGCGCATGCTGCTCACCAACCTGCTCGTGGCAGTGCTGTGCCTGGGCGGCGTGACCGCACACGTCACGCTCATCGACTACTACAACACCCTCGGCATCACCGTCTACACCTGGCGCCCGCTCGAGAGCTACTGGCGCGAGGGCTACCTGCCCGCTTTCATTAGCGCAGCGCAGTCCATCAAGCCGCCCAAACCCGCCGACTACTCCGTCGACGATGCCAAGGCCACGCTCAAAAAGTACGCCAAGGCCTACGACAAGTCCGACGCGGCCAAGAGCGACGAGCGCGCCGCCGCAAAGGAGCAGTTCGACAGCGAGAAGCCCACGGTCATCGCCATCATGAACGAGACCTTCTCGGATCTTTCGATCTACCAGAACATGCGCGCCGGCTACGAAGGCCCGCAGTACTTTAAGAACCTGTCCAACTGCCTCAGCCGCGGCAAGCTCTACGTGAGCGCCTACGGCGGCGGCACCGCCAATACCGAGTTTGAGTTTATGACCGGCAACTCCATGGCCAACCTGGGCTCGGGCGTGTACCCCTACACCATCTACAACATGGAAACGACCGGGAACCTGGCAGAGCAGTTCAAGTCGCTCGGATATTCCACCACGGCCATGCACCCCAACCACGCAACCAACTGGAACCGCGAGAACGTGTACAAGGACTTTGGCTTTGACCGGTTCCTGTCCATCAACGACTTCCAGGGAGCCGACACCCTACGCGGCATGGTGACCGACCAGGCTACCTACGACAAGATTCTTGAGCTGCTCGACCAGAACGCCGATCCGCAGTTTATCTTCGACGTGACCATGCAGAACCACTCGGGCTACGACACGGGCCTGCTGCCGGTCGACAAGCAGATGCACCTGAACATCGACACGACCGATCTGGACGCCAAGACCGTCGAGGACGGCACGCTCTCCGATGTCGACGAGTACGTCTCGTGCATCGAGCAGTCCGACCAGGCGCTGCGCTACTTCCTTAACGCCTTGAGCAAGCTCGACCGCAAGGTGGTCGTGGTGTTCTGGGGCGA
>CAMQPJ010000118.1 GCA_947003675.1 uncultured Collinsella sp.
GAGCGTCGTGATCAGAAACACAAAGCCCAAGAGCAACTTGGTTCGCGGGTCCAGGCGGTGGATTGTACTATCGCCGGGATAGTAGCTGCCAAACGAAAACGCCTCCATTAGCAGCCCTCCTCTCGCGCGACCGTCTTGGATTCGGCCTCGTCCGAAACGTTAGAAGAACCGTCTGAGCAACCGATCAGCAAATCTGCCAACTCGTCGGCCAACGACTCAACCGTATAGAGGCCGTCCAAGCGTAGCGGCACGTCTGCCCTCGCAAGCGCCAGCGCCATGCGCTGGGCAGCGGGAACACCCAAGCCGATCGACTTGAGCTCATCGGCATACGAAAAAACCTGAGCGGGCGTACCCTCGGCAAACACCGTGCCCTCGTTCATCACGACAATACGGTCGCAGCAATTGGCAAGGTCATCCATACTGTGTGAGACCATGACGACGGTCAGGCCATCGCGGTGAAGTCGATCGATGAGCCCCAGGAAATCACTGCGCGCCGCCGGATCGAGCCCCGCCATGGGCTCATCGAGCACCAGGACTTCGGGCTCCATGGCGAGCACGCCGGCGAATGCCACGCGCCGTTGCTGCCCGCCCGAAAGTTCAAAGGGGCTCTTGTCGCCCACCGTGGCCAGGTCGAGGCCTACGCGCGCGAGCGATGACGCAACGCGGCGGGCAACCTCGGTCTGTGACAAGCCAAGGTTATGCGGACCAAATGCCACGTCCTGTGCCACGGTCTCGGCAAACAGCTGACGCTCTGGATACTGAAACACCACGCCGACCTTTGCCTTAACCGCGGCGGCATCTTTCTTGTTTACCAGGTCGAGCCCCAGCGCATAAACAGAACCCTCCTGGGGACGAATCAGGCCGTTGAGATGCTGAACCAGCGTCGATTTACCCGAACCGGTATGGCCCGCAAGGCCCAGGAACTCGCCACGACACACCGTTAGCGACACATCACGCAACGCCCAAGGGCTGCTAGGGTCGTTGCCCCAGAGGGTCTGCTTGTTCGATGCGCCCTCGACGGCTGAACGCTTGTGCCAACGGCGACGCTCGCGGGCGCTCAGCGAATAGCTATACGAAAGGTGCGAAATCTCGATGACGGGCTCTGACGCGTTGTCCTCATTGTCTGCCGGAACAGCGCCGTCAGCGATTTCCGACTGGGATGCGGAAGACTGCCCCGCGGTGCCCGCCTCACTTCGCTCGGTATAGGCCTGCGCAACCTCGGCAACCATATCCGCCTCGCGCACCTGCGCGTGAACGGGCACGCCCTTCGCACGAAGCGCCCTGCCAAGACAGCACGATGCCGGCATATCCAGGTTCAGCCGCGCGAGTTCGTCCGCCTGCGTCAAGATTTCATCGGGCGTGCCCAACATGGCAACGCGCCCCGCCCGAAACACCGCGACTCGATCGGCCTCGGCGGCCTCTTCCATAAAGTGCGTAATCATCACGATGGTCATGCCGCGTTCGTGCAGCGCGTGACAGGCCTTCATAAGGCCCTTGCGCCCGCGCGGATCGAGCATCGAGGACGCCTCGTCCAAAATGAGCACGCGCGGCTCCATGGCGAGCACGCCGGCAAGCGCCACGCGCTGCTTTTGTCCGCCCGAGAGAGCGTGGGTCTCGTGGCGCTCAAAGCCCACCAGACCCACGGCCTTCAGCGCCTCGCGCACGCGCTGCGCGATCTGGGCCGATTCGACCCCTAAGTTCTCGGGACCAAACGCAGCATCGTCCTCGACAAGCGTCGCCACAAGCTGGTCGTCGGGATTCTGGAACACCATGCCCGCAGTCGAGCGGATATCGTAAACCAGCTCGGGATCGGACGCGTCCATGCCGTTGACGCACACCGTTCCCGTATCGGGCTGCAGCAGCGCGTTCAAATGCTTGGCAAACGTCGACTTGCCCGACCCGTTTCCGCCGAGGATGCAGAAAAACTCGCCATCCTCGATGTTCAGATCGATGCCATCGAGCGCCAGTGCAGCACCGTCATAGCTAAAGGAAACGCCCCGACACTCAATCATGCGCGGCCTTTGACCTGGTCCTTTTTAGGCGTGATGAGGTTGGAGACTGCCTTATACACCGCCAGCGTCAACACCGAGTTGAGCACGGTCTTGATGAGGTTAAACGGCAAAACGGCGGGAAGCATGAGCGGCAGAATCACATCGGCCGAGCCATACCAGAACCAAACGCCAATGGTCAGATTCGCAACCATAGAAAGCACCGTAGCGGCAATGACGCCGAGCACCAGGCCAATCACGGCACCCTTGTAGGTGTGCATCTTCTGGTAGACGATAGCCGCAGGCAGAATATAGCCCAGCGTAGCCACCAGGTTCATAAGCGCACCGACCCAATCGCCCGTGGTAAGCGCATGGATAACGATCGCCATAGCGGCAACAGCGGTGCCGGCACCAGGGCCGTACGCAAATCCACACACCATCGCCGGCACCAGCGACGGGTCATACGTCAAAAACGGCGCCGAGGGAAGGATGGGCAGCTGCACATACATAAACAGTGCTCCCAAGGCGCACATCAACGCCATGGTAACGAGCTGTTTGGTGCTCCACCTATTCGTGTTCTCAAAATGGATATGCTGCGACTGTTCAGACATAAGATCACCTGCCTCTTTCATCCGGACTCTAACCGTTGGTACTGGGATCTCACCAGTTCAGCCGGCATGCGAACCAACGCACACACGGGTCGCGGACTCATCGGCTCGGTCGCAGGCATCTCGCCTGCGCCACGGCGCCCCTTTGACACCGCCCGATTTACCGCCAGTGGGGAATTTCACCCCGCCCTGAAACAGCAATTGCAAGTGTAGCACCAGTAGGCTTTCGCGCAAGTATGCCGAGGGTAATTTATGGCGGGGGAACGCCCCACAAATACGCCCGGGATAGAGCGGCGGTTCGAACAAGTTGCCCGCCCTTCCCAAAGTAGCGCGCCTTTCGCGCAAAGCGCGAAACAGCGAAAGGGACATGTATCCCCATCAACCACGTTCTCCGCGCCGCCGACCTCACGGCCTAAAACGCTGGGAAGCCGGGGGGGGGCCGGGGTTTCTCTCCGGAACATTCCGCAGGACCAAAAGAGGCTCCGCAGCGCGAAGCGCGATGCGGAGCCTCTTTGCATGTCCGAGGACGTTCCGGAGAGAAACCCCGTCACGCCCCCGGATTCCCGGTGGGAGTTCTAGACCTTGTCGGCCTTAGTACATACCGCCGCCCTGCTGACCAGCGGTGGCAGCAGCGATAGCGTCCTCAAGCTGAGTGTTCTTGGGCACATCGGAGACGGTGGCCTCGGTGATGAGGATCAGGCTGGCGACAGAAGCAGCGTTCTGCAGGGTGACGCGGCTGACCTTGACGGGGTCGAGGACGCCCATCTCGATCATGTCGCCCCACTCGCCGTTGGCAGAGTTGAGACCCTGGCCGGCGGGCAGCTCGGCAACCTTGTCGACCACGACAGCGCCCTCAAAGCCAGCGTTCTTGGCGATGGTGGCGACCGGAGCGGTCAGAGCCTTCTTGACGATATCGACGCCGATCTTCTCCTCGGGGTCGTCGATCTCAACAGCGTCGAGCGCAGGAGCAGCGTCCATGAAGGCGACGCCGCCGCCGGCGACGATGCCCTCCTCCACAGCAGCGCGGGTAGCCTGCAGGGCGTCCTCGACGCGATGCTTGATCTCCTTGAGCTCGGACTCGGTAGCAGCGCCGACCTTGATGACGGCAACGCCACCGGAGAGCTTGGCCAGGCGCTCCTGGAGCTTCTCGCGGTCGAAGTCAGAGGTGGTGTTCTCCATCTCGCCCTTGATCTGAGCGATGCGGGCGTCGATGGCCTCCTTAGAGCCAGCGCCGCCGACGACGACGGTGTTGTCCTTGGAGATGGTGACGGACTTAGCGGTACCGAGCATATCGGCGGTGATGTCAGCGACCTTCACGCCCAGCTCGTCCAGAGCGGCCTGACCACCGGTGAGGACGGCGATGTCCTCGAGGATGCGCTTGCGGCGATCGCCGTAGCCCGGGGCCTTGACGGCGCAGACGTTGAGAGCGCCACGGATCTTGTTGAGGACCAGGGTCGGCAGAGCCTCGCCGTCGATGTCCTCAGCGATGATGAGCAGGCCACGGCCGGCGCGCTGGACAGCCTCGAGAACAGGCATGATGTCCTGAACGCTGGAGATCTTCTGGTCGGTGATGAGGATGTACGGATCCTTCATCACGGCCTCCATGCGGTCGTTGTCCGTGACGAAGTAAGCGGAGACATAGCCCTTGTCGAACTGCATGCCCTCGACGGTGTCGATGGTGATATCGAACGTCTGGGAATCCTCGACGGTGATGACGCCGTCCTTGCCCACGACCTCCATGGCCTCGGCGATCTTCTCGCCGACCTCGGGGTCACCGGCAGAGATGGTACCGACGGAAGCAATCTGCTCCTTGGTCTCGACCGGCTTGGCCTGCTTCTTCATCTCGGCGACTGCGGCGTTAACGGCCTTGTCGATGCCGCGACGGATGGCCAGCGGGTTGGCGCCAGCGGCGACGTTGCGCAGACCGTCGTTGACGATGGCCTGGGCGAGCAGGGTTGCGGTGGTGGTGCCGTCACCCACGGTGTCGTTGGTCTTGGTGGCGACCTCCTTCACCAGCTGGGCGCCCATGTTCTCGATGTTGTCCTCGAGCTCGATCTCCTTAGCGACGGAAACGCCGTCGTTGGTGATGGTCGGGGCACCGAACGTGCGCTGCAGAGCGACGTAACGGCCCTTGGGGCCCATGGTGACGGTAACGGCGTCGGCCAGAGTGTTGACGCCCTTGGCGAGCTTAGCGCGGGCATCGGTGTTGAACGTAATGTTCTTTGCCATGGTAGGTAATCCTCCAAAAGAAATGTGACTCGCGTCGCCGCTTCCGAGTCCTATGCGGCGGACGCGTTCAAAGACGAATCAGAGATTCTGACGAGACTAGGCCTCGACGACGGCGTAGATGTCGTCGGCGCGCATGAGCAGATACTTCTCGCCGTCGACCTTGACCTCGTTGCCACC
>CAMQPJ010000119.1 GCA_947003675.1 uncultured Collinsella sp.
TCGAGTTTGCCGCGGTCGGCGGTCTGGACGGTGCGGGGCTGGGCGGTGGTGGTGTTCTGAGACATGGTGAAAATCCTTTCGGAGGGGAAGTGAAAGAGAAGAAAGCGGAGGCGCGCGATGCGAATGCGATTGGGCTCGAGATAGAAAAAGGCCCCCGGTCGAAACCGGAGGCCTTCCAATCACCTAGAGCGCAAAACAGGCGTGAGGGACTCACTGTCGACCGATCGTATTCGCATCACGCCACCACCAGTTGTTGAGAGACTTCATCGTGTTCTTCATGTTGGTGGCTCCTTTCGTGATGCCGTGGCGCGGTCGCACCTAGTTGCTGTTGCGCTGCACTATAGCACAGCAAAGTGTGTGCGGGGAAATCTTTTTTGAAAAGATTTCGGCGACGTTTCCCGCCGGTCGAATGGGCGGCTGCGCGGGCGGGCGACCTTGGCCATCCCACCCGCGCCTTAAGGTGGGGGTTCTTATGCCTTCTTGCGACGATAGAGCACGAAGCCGCAGACACCGATGATGACGACGGCGCCAACGGCCATGGCGGCCATGTTGTTGCCCTCGGACTTCTCCTCGGTTGCCTCTTCCTCAACCTCGGGCTCAGCAACGTCCTCATCGGAGAGGGCCTCGTCGGCGTAGGTGATGGACTCGACCAGGCAGTCGTTGTCGGCATCGTAGTCGCTCGGGACGAACTCCTCGGAGAAGTCGCCCTCCTTAAGGTAGTCACGCATCTCCTCGAGCATGGCCTTGCACTTGAGGTAGGTGTTCTTGGTGGCAGCCTTGCCGGCCTTGTTGGCCAGGGCGGTGCGCGCCTCGGTGTCCTCGGCGGCCTGCATGGCCTCGTCGACGGTCAGGTTCTGCTCGATGAGTTCCTTCTGCAGCGCATCGAGGTAGGCGCGGACGCCGGTGGCGCAGTGGTCGCGGTTCTCATAGGCGAGCGTGTTGATGTCCATGAGGACGTAGTTGATGGAGTTCTTGGGTTCCTCGTTGTTCACGACGTCTTCCTCTTCGCAGTGATCGAAGGAGACATCCTGATCGCTAAAGTAGGGGCTGACCTCGGTGAGCAGTGCAGAGTAGAGGGGGATGGCGACGGAGAACTCGGCGTTGGAGAGCATCTCCCACTGGATGGTCGCGATTTCGGGATCCATGCCCTGACGGATCTGGAAGGTGTGAATCTCGGTGTTGCGGTTGGAGCCGATGGCGTAGGCGCCGTCGGTGTTGGCGTTGAGACCGGCAACATTTTCGCCGCGAGCGGCGAAGGAACGGATCATCTCAAAGGTGTTCCAGTCGGACTTGCCGGGCTGGAAGAACAGCGGCTGCATCTCGTGGACCAGAGCGCCGGTCGTGGCGCGAGCGTCTTCTCGCTCGTCCTTGACGATCTCGTAGTCGGTGCCTTCAGCCAGCGGGGCCATGAAGTAATCGCGACCCTGGATATAGCGCGACCACTGGTGCATACCGGCCTCGCCAATCTCCTCGCCGTAGGTCTTGGCGACGTCGAACTTGCCGTCGGTGTACTCGGCAAAGCCCTTCTCCTTAGGCATGGACTCGACACCCTCGGAATGGAGACAGTTCTCGGTGTCATCGAGGTCGACGTTATAGGTGAGGTTGCCGATGTTGGGGTTGAGCGAGGCGATGTCATCAGCGAGCTTCATGGCAATCCACTGATGGCCGGAAAGCGCGGCGAACAGCCAGGTCTCGGTGCTGTCGGCGATGATGATCTGGTCGTTGGAGCAGACGCCCTGCTCGTCGATTAGGCTGCCGATGAGCTCGACGCCCTCGCGGGCCGTGGCGCTCTCGCCCAGGATGACGCTGGCATAGCTGTACTCGCCAATGCCAGTCTCCTCGGTGATGGGGTCGGCCTCTTCGGCCTTCTCGTTATAGGAGGTGCTCAACGTGGCAGAGCAGGAGACGCCCTTCTCGTTGATGCCGGCCTCGGAATATGCGTCGTAGCGATCTTCCCACTGCGAGGGGTTGTCGCGAACGAAGGTGTAGCGGTAGGTTGCGCCCTTGGACTTGTACTCAAAACCGGACTCGACCGATGTGTACTCGTTGCCGTCCTTGTGTGCGGGCTCAATGCCAAAGTGCTTAACATAGCGCGGACCGAAGTCCTCGGAACGGCCGTAGTATGTGTTGCCGTCTGCCGTGAGCTTGCTGCCCATGTAGATCTGGGTGCAGGCGAGTGCCGAAGTCGGCATGGCCATGATGGCCGCTGCTCCAAACGCAAGGCCGCAGCCGAGCTTTTTGAGCGTGTTGACAGGATGAGTAAACCTCATAATCCCTCCCAACCGTTGAAACCCCGCGGAACCGTGCAGGATTTCAGCTAATAAATACATCTATTAGCCTATAGGAAGTCTCAATAGTATTCATCTATTTCGATGAAATACTCGATGAGCGTCCTAAAATATGCGATGAACGGACAAGAATACTCATTATGTAACTTTATTTAAATAAAGACGCCCTGCAATTACTGTACCTGAATAAAGCGCCTTGCACGGGGCACAAAGAAAATCCCCCGCTGTTTGGCAAATGCATAAACAACGGGGGATACGAGAATTGGATGAATATCATACCAATGTGGAATTACTTCTTCCGGCGGTGGATCACGTTAATCGCATAGCCGACGAGCATGGCCAAGACGATGACGATAAAGCCAATCAGGGGGTTGTCGTTCATGGGGTCCTCCTATTTTCCGAGCGGGGAGAATTCGTCGACGATGAGATCGAGGCATTGCGGAAGCGCGCGGGCACCAAAGACGCCCGAGTTGCTGGAGATGATCTCGCCATCGAACTGCATGCCCAGCGACGGCGTGCAGGTGATCTTGGCTTCCTTGGTCTGGATGATCTTGAACTGCGGACGGCCGAGCACCTTGCCGGCGGGGTCGAGCGCGGCGGTGATCACAGTGGGCAGGAGCTGGACGGTTTTTACGGGCTCGATGACCGCGATGTCGACCATGCCGTCGTTCATGCGGCAGTCGGGGAACAGGTTGATGTCGTTTTGAATGACCGAGGTGTTGCCGGCCATGCAGCAGATGCCATCGAGCTCCTCGACAATGCCGTCATGCTCAATCGTAAAATGCGCCACCGTGGGGTTGGGTGTGGCGAGCGCCGACAGGAAATAGGCGATCTCGCCGATGTCGTTTTTGGCGGGGGCGGCCTTCATCATGATCTCGGCGTCGAAGCCCGAGCCGGCGATGATGATAAAGCCGTGGCGCTTCTCGTTGCCGTTCTCGTCGAGCCAAAAGAGCTCGCCCATGTCCACTTTGACCGTGCGACCGGCGCGGCAAGCCTTGGCAAGCGCCGCTGCCTCGGGGGCATTACCGATGTTGTTAAAGAACAGGCAGGCTGTGCCGGAGGGGAAGACGAGCGTGGGGACACCGCACCCGCGCATCTGGTCGAGCACGTTGGAGACGGTGCCGTCGCCGCCCGAAACGACCACGCGATCAAACTCGCGCACGTCTGCCACGGCGTCCTCGGGTTCCATGCCATCGCCGATAAAGCGCATCACGACCTCGTCGCCGCCCTGCGCGAGGGCGTGCGTGAACGCGTAGATTTCATCTGAGCTGGGGCCCGATGCCGGGTTGTGGATGATAAGGCAGCGCATACTTACGTTCCCGTTCTGTGACTAACCGAGTATAGTTGTAGGGCAATGCCGATATCCTACCCGTGTTTTTCGGGCCTAACCTTATTCGATGGGTTGATATGTACATTTCCACACATCAGGCTCTGCTCGACTTTTGCCAGCGCGCCCGTGAGTTTGACGCGATTGCCGTCGATACCGAGTTTTTGCGCGAGCGCACGTTCCACCCGCGCCTGTGCTTGGTTCAGATTGCCACCCCTGCCGAGAGCGTCGCGGTCGATCCTTTGGTGATCGACGACCTGTCGCCGCTTGCCGAGCTTATGGCCGACGAGAGCGTGACTAAGGTCTTCCACGCCTGCTCGCAGGATATGGAGGTCATGCTCCATACCGTGGGCGTGCTGCCGCGTCCCATTTTTGACACGCAGGTGGCCGCCGCCTTTTTGGGCGAGCGCCAGCAGATTTCCTACGGCGCGCTCGTGCAGACGTTTTGTGGCGTCTCATTGCCCAAGACCGAGTCGCTGACCGACTGGTCGCGCCGCCCGCTGACTGATAAGCAGGTCGAGTACGCGATCGATGACGTCAAGTACTTGATCGTCGCCTATACCGAGATGATGAGTCGCCTGCGCGAGCTGGGCCGGGTGGACTGGGTGCTCGACGAGTTGCGTCCGCTGGCCGACGAGTCGCACTACCGCGCCGACCGCCATGAGGCATTCCGCAAGGTCAAGCGCATCAACTCGTGTAGCCGCCATCAGCTGGGTATCGCGCGCGAGCTTGCCGCTTGGCGCGAGGACCGCGCCGAGCGCCGCAACATCCCGCGCAAGTGGGTCATGTCCGACGATACGCTGCTGGCCCTGGTTAAACGTAATCCCGTTCGTGTTGAGGAGTTCCGCAGCATTCGCGGTACCGACCAGCTGGGGGAGCGCGACGTGGACGGCGCGCTCATGGCCATTAAGCGCGGTGCGAGCTGCCCACACGATCGCCTGCCGCTCATGGTGCGCGGGCACCGTCAGATTTCGCCGGAGTTGGAGAGCGTGACGGACCTGATGTATGCGCTCATTCGCCTGGTTGCCGAGCGCTCGGGCGTGGCGACCTCGGTCATTGCCTCGCGCGATGACCTGGCCGATTACATCGAGCATCCCGAGCAAAGCCCCCTGCGCGAAGGTTGGCGCTTTGAGCTTGTGGGTTCGCGTTTGGACGATTTGCTCTCGGGCAATATGGGGTTGACGGTCAAAGATGGCAAAATTGAATTGCTATAGGTATATAGTTACGCGGTTTTACCAAACCGCGTAACAGCTCGACGCTGCAAACGGCCCCAAGCGGCAAACTGACGTTATATACTATCCAGCGGAACAAAATAAACCTCCGGGCAGATTAAACACACCCTGCTTGCAGGCGGGCGGGTTTAGGGCCACTGAAAAAA
>CAMQPJ010000120.1 GCA_947003675.1 uncultured Collinsella sp.
TCTCCATCGTATGCTGCGGCTGGAGCAGGCGCATCACGCCCTCCGCTGTCTGCACGACATAGGATAAGGACAGACGAGCCGACGTGATGGGGTCTAAACGGACCACCTGCGTAGAGGCATACACACCGAGGCGCTCGTCCTCTTTGAGTGCAACCGTGGTCGAATGCCGCTTGCCGTCACGCTCATACTCGATGGCGATATCGTCCTTACCGGCAGCCTTACCGATGGCATCGTATACGTCCATCCAAGTAGAGCACGATACTCCGTCGACCGAAAGGATCGCGTCGCCGCCCTCGATTCCCGCCGCTGCGGCAACCGAGCCTTCGTCAACCTGGCCGATCACATTGGTATCCACCGGCACCGTGACACCTGCGATGGAATAGATGCTCATAAGGAGCAAAAAGCCCGTCAGGATATTGACGATAATGCCCGCAAGCAGCATAAAGGCACGCTTGACAAAGCCCTGACCCAAATAGGTGTGCGAGCGCTCGCGTGCAAGGAATTCGGACTCGCCGCACGGCAGCTCCCATACATCGCCCTCGGCAGTCGCATGCTCGCGATCGAACCGACGGCCGTCAAAGGTGGTATAACCCGCCGCGTCACGCGGCAGGGTCTGGTACTTGGTGGGATAGTAACTGGGCGAAGGCTTTTCCCCTTCTTCATACCAGGGAGCGATGGAGCCCCAGCCCAACAGCAAAGCACAGGCCTCGAGCACATCCTCCTCGGACAGCTCGAGCTCGACGGCAAGATCAGCCACCGTCACCCGGCCGTGACGATAGATGGCAGCAAGCACGCGGTCGGCACACGAGACGTCGGTCGGATCCATGCCACAGATGGCAGCATACCCACCCAGCAACAGTGGGGTCACGCCAAACTTGGTGCCGATACGACGAGACGTGTGGTGGATATCAAAGCGACACGGCAGACCCAAAAAGAACTCAGTCACCCGGACGCCGCAGGCACGCGCCGCCAAAAAGTGGCCGCCCTCGTGCAAAAACACGAGGACGGAAAGCATCAGCAGGCCCCAAAAGACCGATGAGAGAACGCTCAGAACAGTATCCATAAAACGAAAAAGCAATCCTTATGGGTTAAGAACGGGTTGCGGCGAGCACCTGCGCGGCCTTTTCACGCGCCCAGCCATCGATGTCGCGAAGCTGTTCAAACGAATCGACCGTCTGCGCATCGTGAGCGTCCATGCAGGATTCCACAATGCGGTCGATATCGGTAAAGCTGCAGCCATCATGCAGGAAGGCATCGACGGCGACCTCGTTGGCGGCATTGAGCACGCACGGCATGGTGCCGCCCGTCTTGCCGGCACGTTCGGCCAGCGCCAAGCAGCGGAAGGTATCCATATCGGCAGCGTTAAAGGTAAGCTGACCCAACTCGCGGAAATCGATACGCGGAGCCGGCGTATCCCAACGCTCGGGATACGAGAAGGCAAACTGGATGGGAATGCGCATGTCGGAGGCACCGAGATGCGCCATCACGGAGCCGTCGGCAAACTCAACCATGGAGTGAATCTTGGACTGGCGCTGCACGACCACGTTAATGAAATCGAGATCGCAGCCGAACAGATGCATGGCCTCGATACGTTCCAGACCTTTGTTCATGAGGGTGGCGGAGTCAATCGTGATCTTGGCACCCATAGCCCACGTAGGATGCGCCAGGGCATCGGCGCGCGTCACGCGATCGAGCTCGTCACGCGTGCGGCCAAAGAACGGGCCGCCCGAGCAGGTTAGCCAAATGCAGTGAGCCTCGCGCGGATTCTCGCCCAGATAGCACTGGTAGATGGCAGAATGCTCGGAGTCAACCGGGATAAGCTGGTCCGGCTGCGCCAACGGCATAAGCAAATCGCCACCGACGACGAGCGACTCCTTGTTGGCCAGGGCAAGACGCTTGTTCGAGGTCAGGGCAGCATGGCTCGCCTCGAGACCGGCAGCGCCCACGATGGCCACGAGCACGCAGTCGACATCATCGCGACATGCGAGCTCGCACACGGCCTGCGCGCCAACTCCGAGCTCCGTTCCCTCGGGCAGTTCCTGCAGCACGGCGTCGGCGCCATGGGAGGCATCCGCCACGGCAACCGCCGGGACCGAGAACTCACGGGCAGCGGCAACGAGCTCGGGGGTGCTGGAGTTAACGGACAGCGCCGTCACCTGCAGGCGATCGGCATGCTGACGGCACACGTCGAGCGCCTGAGTGCCGATAGAACCCGTACAGCCCAGAACGGCAACACGAAGACGCCCATCGGGACCGTAGGTGGTCTGATAAGCCATTACAGCACGCCTCCGATCATCAGCAGCAGCTGCGCGGTAATGCAGCCAAAGATGAGCGAATCGCTGCGGTCGAGCATGCCGCCGTGGCCCGGGATGAGATTACCGGAATCTTTGACGCCCACACCGCGCTTGATACGCGACTCGATGAGGTCGCCGATAACGCCCAGGATGGAGACGACCACGCCGCACAGCAGCGCATAGGGAAGGCTCAGCTTATAGAAGTGCGTTGCCCACAGGATTAGCCAAATCAAGACAGAACCCAAAATGCCGCCGGCAAAGCCTTCCCAGCTCTTTTTGGGAGAGATCTTGGGAACCATCTTATGCTTGCCGATGCGGCTGCCCACGATGTAGGCAAACGAGTCGGAGACCCAAAGGGACGCGCAAACGCCCACCGAAAGCAGGGCGCCGGCAAAACCGGGCACGGCATCGCGCAGCAACACGATAGCCGACAGCATAAAGCCAGTGTAGATAGGGCCCATGAGCGTCACGGCAACGTCAGAGATGCGAGTGCGCGGAGACCAGACATACCAGATACCGACCGCAAGCATCAAAGCGAACAGCAGGGCGTTCAACAGCAACGAATCGCCCAGCGCCGAGAGCGGAAAGAGCACCGCGGCAGCGATACCAAGGCGCTCGTTGGCAACCTTGCCGTCGAGCCTCGTCATGCGGAAGAACTCATAGCAGCACAGACCGCTCATGACGGACACGAAGATGGCCGTGGGCACAATACCCAAAACCAGGCACAGGATAAAGACAACGGCATAGACGATACCGGCGGCGGCACGGGTGATAAAGCCCGCCAGCCACGAACCGGAGCCGCTCTTCGCTGCAGGCGCCCCTGCAGCGGAAGCCTTACGCGCGGACTTCGCGGAAGTAGGCGCCTTGGGAGCGGATGCCTTGGGACGTTCGGACACGATTAAGCCTCCTCGGTCTTGCTCAGTCCACCAAACCTACGGTCGCGACCCTGGTAGGCCAAAATGGCGTCGACAAGGCCCCAGCGGTCAAAGTCGGGCCAATAGGTATCGGTGACATAGAACTCGGAATAGGCAACCTGCCACAGCAGATAGTTCGAAAGACGAAGCTCGCCAGAGGTGCGAATGACGAGCTCCGGATCGGGAAGACCAGCGGTGTACAGGTGCGAAGCAACCAAATCATCGTCGATAGCGGCGGGATCGATCTTGCCGGCAGCCGCATCAAGCGCGATCTGGCGGACAGCGCGGGTGATCTCAGCACGGGCACCGTAGTTAACGGCCAGCGCCAGCGTCATACCGGTATGGTCGGCGCACTCGGCAAGGCCGCGCTCAAAGACGTCGCGGGTCTTCTTGGGCAGCGCGGAAATATCGCCCAAAAAGACAACGCGAACATTCTCGCGCTTAAGCAGCGGTAGCTCATCGATAAACGTCTTGGCAAACAGGTGCATCAGAACGTTGACTTCGTGCTGCGGGCGATTCCAGTTTTCGGTCGAAAATGCATAGGCCGAAAGCACGTCGACGCCCAGGCGCACGCAGGCGGTAATGATCTCGCGCAGCGAGACGATGCCGGCCTTGTGGCCTTCGGTGCGGGCAAGACCGCGCGCCGTGGCCCAACGGCCGTTGCCGTCCATGATGCACGAAATATGGTGCGGAATGTTATTGAGGTCAAGGTCGGAAAAACCGACGCCCGCAGGGGCGTCGGCAAAGTACTCGACCAGTTTATGCTCGTCGTATTGCACCTTAGATCTCCATGACCTCGGCTTCTTTTTCCTTCAGAAGCTCCTCGACCTTAGCAACATACTCATCGGTATGCTTCTGGACCTTGGCCTGCTCGCGACGGACATCGTCCTCGGTGAGCTCCTCGTCGCGCTCGAGCTTGTTGTTAAAGTCGCGACGGATGTTACGGATGGAGACCTTGGCCTGCTCGGCGTACTCGCGGCACTCCTTAACGAGCTCGCGACGACGCTCCTCGGTGGGAGCCGGGAACGGCAGACGCACGACGGCACCATCGGAGTTGGGGGTAATACCCAGATCGGAGGCACTGATGGCCTTGACGATGGCATTGATGAGCGCCTTATCCCACGGCTCGATAAGCAGCATGTGGGCCTCGGGGGTCTTAACGGCGGCAACCTGCGTGACGGGCGTGGCAACACCGTAGTAGTCAACGGTGATGTCAGACAGGATGTTGGCGTTAGCGCGGCCCGTACGGACCTTAGAGAAGTTATGCTTGAGAGACTCGAGTGACTTGTCCATGTGGGCGGTGATGTTCTCTGCCATGCTTAATCCTCCTGATAGACGAGCGTGCCGACGGGCTCACCCGCGAGCGCGCGCTTGACGGTGTCCTCGCCATCGATGTTGAGGACCAAAATCGGCATACGGTTATCCTGGCACAGTGCCGTAGCCGTGGAATCCATAACCTGCAGACCGCGGACGAGAACCTCGTGATAGGTGATCTTGTCAAAGCGGACGGCGTCGGCACACTTGACGGGGTCCTTGTCATAGATGCCGTCGACCTTGGTGGCTTTAATCAGAATCTCGGCGCCGATCTCGCACGCACGAAGAGCCGCGGCGGTGTCGGTCGTAAAGTACGGATTGCCCGAACCGGCGGCAAAGATAACGACGTTGCCCTTGGAAAGGTGGTTGATGGCGCGACGGCGAATATAGGGCTCGCAGATCTCGTTCATCTGGA
>CAMQPJ010000121.1 GCA_947003675.1 uncultured Collinsella sp.
GCGTGCGCGATTATGCTTTGCGAGGGGTATCTGGGTCGCGAGCTCGACCACGATGCGCTCGACGCCTCGCTTATGGGTTGCCCCACACCGGGCCGATTTGACGTGCTGGGGACCGATCCGCTCAAGCTGATTGACGCCTGTCACAACCCTCAGAGCTGCGAGAACTTTGTGAGCGCGCTGGACGAGATCGATCCGTGCGTGGAGAATCGCCCCACGCTGCTGTGCGCTGCGCTAGCCGACAAGGACGTGGCGGGCATCGTTGACGTGCTGATTCCGGCCTTCCCGCGTGTAGTCGTAACACAGACCGATTCCGATCGCGCCCTGCCGGCAGAGGAGCTCGCTGCCCTGGTGGACGCGGACAAGCTTGCGGGCGTGTACCCCAGCGTGTCCGAGGCCCTCGCAGCTTTCGAGGCCGCTGGCGAGCCTTTCGTAGCAGCAGGCACCATCACCCTAGCCGGCGAAGTGGCAGGCTTGCTGCGCTAGCCCCATTTGCTGGGTAGCTAATTTGGCGTGCTCGCCACGAAATGGGCCTATCTACTACGTTTAATCGACTACCCTGGACCACGCCGAGAATTGCGAAATCAAAACCGCAGGTAGAAGGCTTGCCAATTTTCAAAAAAGACCCGCATGGTCGACCCATGCGGGTTAAACGTAGTAGATAGCCCGTTTTCGTGGCGCATCTCTAGACTGTCAAATTGGTCGACTTGGCCCCATGGCAGTTGCGGTGAAATAGTTCCTGGATTATGCCTCTGTGGGCCAATCTGGGAACTATTCCACCGCAACTTATTGAAGGGCTATTGGGAAGGGGCTAGTCTAGGCGGACTGGGTCGTGGGGGTAGGCGTTGAGGATCTCGACGCCGGACTCGGTGACCAGGGCAAGGTCTTCGATGCGGACGCCAGTGCGGCCGGGGAGGTAGATGCCCGGTTCGATGGAGAACGTCATGCCCGGCTCGATAACCTGCTCGTTGACGAGCGAAACATCGCCTGGCTCGTGGTCCTGCAGGCCGATCGAGTGGCCCAGGCGATGCGTAAAGTACTGTCCGTAGCCCGCATCCTCGATTACGTCGCGCGCGACGCGGTCCAGGTCGCACATGCGCACGCCCGGGGCGATGAGCGCCTCGGCGGCCTCGTTGGCGCGGCGCACGATGTCGTAGATGCGTGCGGTCTCCTCGTCCGGCTCGCCCCAAAAGAATGTGCGCGTCATGTCCGAGCAGTAGTTGCGATGACGCCCACCAATGTCGAACAGCACCACGTCGCCGCGCTTGAGTACGGTGCCGTCGGGCTCGTGATGCGGGTCGCCCGCGTTGGCGCCAAAGCTCACGATGGGAGGAAAGCTAAAGCCCTCGCAGTCGTGCTTGCGGTACAGGCCGAGCATCTGGTCGGCAATTTCGCGCTCCGTCACGCCCTCGTGAACGAGCTTGATGGCGTCGGCCATCACGGCGTCGTTGGCGGCTGAGGACATGCGCATGAGCTCCTGCTCCGCGGCATCCTTGTGGGTGCGTGCGGCGGTGACGGCAAAGTCGCCCAGGAAGAACTTGCTCGCGGCGTGACGATCAATAAGGGGCATCAAAAAGCCGGAGCGCATAACGGTGTCGATGCCGAGGGGCTTGGCAGGATCGATCTCGCGCGCGATGGTGTCGGTCACGACGTCGGTATCGGTGTGATAGGCGACGCGGGCATTGTCGTACTCGGGCAGCTGATGCAGGGCGTTGACCAAGATCACCGGCTCGGCATCGCGTGCGAGCAGCACGCCGCAAAAACGCTCGAACATATCGGCATAAAAGCCGGTCAGATAGTAGATCGACCACGGGTCGTTCACAAGCAGCTGCGCGCCGGGGTGCTGAGCCTCGAGCGCATCGAGCACGCGCGCCACGCGCTGGTCATCGACATGTGCCATACATCGTCCTTTCGCTAGGGTGCCACCTTGGTATCCCCAATGCCAGGGTAGTCAATTTGGGACGGGGCTATTTTAGATGCGTCAAACATGCGGGCTGATAGGTAAAAGTAGTCAATATGGTCCCGTCCCAAATGGGCTGGTTTCAAAAGTATGGCGGATTACGGGGCTGGACCTGTATTACTTGATCATGGGAAAAATCGCGAAAATAAAACCGCAGGTAGAGGGTTTATCAAAAATCGAAAATCGCCGGTATGGATGTGGGTATCCGAATCAGCCCCGTAATCCGGCATAGTTTTGAAATGGCACTAAAGTAGGCACAGGCTAAATACCAATTCCAAAGATAGTTGCGGTGGAATAGTTCCCGGATGCCGGGGTTTTGGCGGAAATCAGGAACTATTCCACCGCAATTGAGGAGGGGCGGGGTGGATTGCGGGGTAGCTAAAAGAGCCCCGTCCCAAATGAGCTACCTATGCAGAGTCGATGTCCATGCTGGCGATGAGGTCGGTACCGGTGTCTAGGAGGTTGGGGAGGACTACGTCGCCCATGCGGATGGGGGCATCGACGGCCAAGCCGCGGATGAGGTCCATGGCTTGGGCGTGGAGTGCCAGCGGGATGGCTTCGGCCGTGCGTACGGGCAGCAGCGCCTCGTCGCCGCCGGATACGGCCACGGTGGTGGTGAGCACGCGCATGGGGCAGGTGAGCTCTTGATGCGCGAACTTATCGCCGCGCGGGCAGCTGTTTCCGGTCACGAAGCGCACCTTTACCACGGCGCCGTCTGCGTCGCGCTCAACCTCTACAGTTAGGAGGCACTCGGAGGGGCAGGTGGTGCAGTTGAACTGCAGCGTCTCAGTCACATTCGTGTTCATGACGTTATGCCTCCTCGACGGGGTCGACGGAAAGGACAATCTCGCTGACACCCAGGCCGAGTGCGCGCTGAATCACCTTTGCCGGCAGTGGGAAGCTCTCCATTACGCTCGGTTTAAACGGGCGGACCTTGCCGGCGAATAGCTCCTCGCTTCCCGCGATAATGCGCACGCGGGCGGCGTCGACCGGCCGGCGTACACGGAAATTGAGTTTGGTGAGCGCCACGGTCGTAATGCGGCCCGGCAGTGCGTAGCCTGCGATGCCGGCGGGGGAGACCGTGAGTTCACAGCCCGGGCCCGCAGCGCTCGCCCCGGCGTCGCCGCCCAGCGCGTACGCCGCCGCAGCCGCACCGGCACGCTCGGACTCGGTCGTCACATTGTCTGCCAGGTCGTGCACGTGCAGCACGTTGCCGCAGGCAAAGATGCCAGGAACGCCTGTCTGCAGGTTCTGGTCCACCACGGCGCCGCGCGTACGTGGGTCCAGCTCCACGCCCGCGGCAACCGAAAGCTCGTTCTCGGGAATCAGGCCCACCGAAAGCAGTAGCGTGTCGCACGGAACAACGCGCTCGGTCCCCGGAATGGGTGCCAAGTGCTCGTCGACCTGGCTCACTTCGACGGCCTCCACCCGGTCGTGCCCGATCACACGTGTGACGGTGGTGGACAGGTGCAGCGGAATGCCAAAGTCGTCTAGGCAGTTCTTGACGTTGCGGCGCAGGCCGTTGGCGTACGGCATGAGTTCGTACACGCCCTCGACCGAAATCCCCTCGAGCGTGCAGCGGCGTGCCATGATCAGTCCGATGTCGCCCGAGCCCAAAATGACGGCGCGTGAGCCGGGTTTGAGGTTCTCGATATTGATGTATCGCTGCGCCAGGCCGGCCGTAAACACGCCGGCAGGTCGGCTGCCGGGAATCTTGATCTCGCTACGGGTGCGCTCGCGGCAACCCATGGCAAGGACGACCGCGCGCCCGGTGAGCTGCAACATGCCGGTGGGGCTCATGAGCGTGACGGTGTGGACCGCGGCATCTTCCGTGGACGCGCCCGAATCAATCCCAAGCACCATGCTGTCCAAGAACAGCGCAATGTTGGTCGCGCGCACCTGGTCGATAAAGCGCTGCGCATACTCGGGGCCGGTGAGCTCCTGCTTAAAGTGCGAAAGGCCAAAGCCGGGGTGAATGCACTGGCGCAGGATGCCGCCCAAGTGTTGCTCGCGCTCCACGATGGCCACGCGCGCGCCGGCCTTGTGCGCGGCAAGTGCGGCCGCCATGCCGGCAGGTCCGCCGCCGATAACGACGACGTCGAACGCCTGCGTCTGCACCGCTTCCGTAGCTCCTGCCTCCGCGCGTTCGTTGCGCATATCAAACGTCGCCATCCTAGCGCACCCCCTTCAAAGGTCCCTCAACGAGCCACGAGCCAGTGTCCTCCAGCAGCACCTCGCTGGGGTCACACCCCAGCTCGCGCGCCAGAATCGCCACCACGCGGCTCTGGCAAAAGCCGCTCTGGCAGCGGCCCATGCCCGCGCGGCAGCGGCGTTTGACGCCCTCGACCGAAACCGCACCCGGACGGCGTCGAATCGCGGCAACAATCTCGGCCTCGGGTACTGTCTCGCAGCGGCAGACGATCTGCCCCCATGCAGGGTCGGACTCAATGAGCTCTTCCTTGCGTGCAAGCGGCGCACGGTCGAAGTCGTCCGGCGCGCGGCGAATCGGATCCCAATCGGCCCGCTCGCGCAAAGCAACGCCCGCCTCGCGCATCACGTGCTCCATGCGCTCGGCAATGGCCGGCGCGCTTGCTACGCCTGGCGATTGAATGCCCGCCGCCTGGAACAGGCCTGGCACCACGGCCGACTGCCCAATAAAGAAGTCGTTCGTCCCCTTAATGACCGGACGCCCGCCGGCAAACGCGCGCACCACGCGACGCGTGTCCAGATCGGGAACCAGCTTGCGCGCTCCCGTCAGCAGCGCGTTCACATCGCTCGCATAAGTCTGTGTGTCGCCCGCCTCGCGCACGGCTGCGGTCGCGGTGATCACGGTGTTGCCGTGCACGGTGCCCGTGACGATAACGCCTTTGGAAACGGGTGTGGGCACGGGGTAGAGCGGCATCAGCGCGCGCGGCTCTTTGTCCAGCACCACAATGTTGCCCT
>CAMQPJ010000122.1 GCA_947003675.1 uncultured Collinsella sp.
GCCGCCTCCGGGCCGGGGGCCGGGCCCCCCCGCCCGCGGGGGGGTTCCAATTTTTTTTTTTATATTTGTTTTTTTTGGTGGCCGCCGTTTGGGGGGGGCACTTTTTGTGTGGGGTCCCGGTCTCCACAATTTTCGTCAAGCTATTGGTTAGATTTTGGTCAGTTGGCGTAAGGGTGGAAGGCCAAAAGATTGTTGGCGAAAAAAGCTCAGAGAAAGTGCTGGTAGGGGAGTTGTTGAGCTTTTCGACAGCTTTTGAGCAGAAGAAACTTTGTGGCTATTGCCGGCGATTGCGTTGTCGCGGTCATGGCGGTGCGGGATGCTGGTCGTAAGCGTCGAATGCTCCGATTTTGGAGGCCAGCATGGATCTGTTTCTTGAGACTCCGCAGCAACAAGCCGAGCGCATGTTGCGCCAACAGCAACGGCTTATAGAGATGCAAATGCAAGGGGCGGCAGCCCAGCCCTTTGCGCAAAATGTCGTGCCCGCTGCTGTACCTGCAGCTGTGCCCGGGTGTAAATCGGCGCCAGAGGCCTATTCCGTACAGCAAGATTCATATGCGCAGGAGCTCGCGTTCGACAAGCGTCGTGCGCGTCGTCGCCGTGTGGGCCAGCGCTTGCGCATATTGGCGATGATCGTGCTCATCCCGTTAGGGCTTGCGGCCATCTTTCTGGCGTCGTATGCCCTCACGTGCATCCTCAACGGCGCATCGCCCAACGAGGTGCTCCAACATCTGTCAGCCCTCGGCCAGCGCCTAGGCGATGTCATAACAACAATCCGCGCCGGCTGGGAGAGTTAGCGTTTGTCACATTAGGACTTCTAGGGTGTAGGGATTATCGCCATGAGTAGAATCCTCGCATCCTGTGGGTCCTGTCATGCGACTTAATAGTATTATTGAAGATGAATAATAATAGGATTTGTTATGTATAAGCAGGATTTAGAACAGACTCTTTTGGGCATTGACGAAGAGGCGGAGCTGGAAATAGGTCCAAGAGACGACAGGCCGAACGTTGTATTGGTGGGAGGAAGCGCCTTCATGCTAAACGATGTGACGAATCGTTCGGTTACACATGACATTGATGTGTTTGAGGCAGATAGGTGCCTCCGCGAGATCATAGCTCGATACCCCGAGGTGAATGGTATGGCGGTGGCATATTGTAATCAGATGCCGTTCAATTACGAAGATCGTTTGATTCCCTTGGATATTGGGGCGCGTTTTATCAGGTACTTTACGCCATCCTTGGAGGACCTGGCGGTAATGAAGCTCTATGCCTGTCGTCCGAACGACATCATCGATCTTCATAGTCAGGCATTCGTCGACCGACTTGATTGGGGGTTGCTCGAACGGCTTATATTCGACGAGGGAGAGGCGCTGGCGTCGTCGCCTTCGGAGCGGAGTTATCAAGAGATGGTCTGTGCATACAGGCAATACAAAAAGGAGGTGCTCGGTTGAATCTGACCTTTGAGGGATTCTTAAAAGGCTATTGCCGAGAGTTATCCGGACAGCGGTCGCTGAGTTTTAGAAAATTGGTTAAGCAGGCGACGACGGATGCGCCGCGCGTGGCGGAGCCTCTGTTTTTGCTCGCTTTGGCGCAAGGAAAAGCCGAATACGTTCTGGGTTTATCCGAGGGCTCGTGGATGGAACGGGATTACCGAGACGTTTTATCCTTGTACGGTCAAGCGGGTAGCATGGCGTCTCTATGCGCCAAAAGTGAGCTCCCAAATCGTTATGCCAACGTTTGGCGTGCGTATAGAGCGGTGAAGGAAAAGCCGGCGGCCGATAGAAGGGTGAACGCCCTGATGAGAAAGAAAACGCTGGAAGCATTGGAGGAATCGGGTGTAACGCGCTATGGCCTCTGCCGTGCTCTGCGCCTGAATAAAGGAAACGTATACGCATACTTGGCCGGCGATGACTCAAAGGTGAGCAGGAAAACGGCGCGCCGCATTATGGAATATGCGGAGGAGAGGGGCACCCAAGAAGGGGCCGGGCGCCCGGTGTGTGTGGCGGGGTAAGATTGATCGCGGTTTTGATTGGTGCTCGATTGGGTTTGTTGGGCGGAGATTATGTCTGCTATTGATATTGTGCTTGTTGCGATCGCCTTGGTGGCGGTGGGGGTTGCTGCGGCTTGCGCCCTTCAGCTCAAGAGCCTGCGTGCCGAGTTGCGGGAGCGTGGCGACGGTGGCGCGGAAACGCTGGCAGCACTCGAGCAGGCTAACAACGCGCTCGATGCCCTGAACGTCGCGCTGGCCGAAACCCGCCGCACGGCCAATGCCATCGCGCAGCAGCAGACGACCGATGCGGCCGTGGAGCAGCAACGTTACCTGACCATCGCACGCGAGTTCTCGCAAGCTGGTGACCGGATGGATGACCTGCGCCGCGAGACGGCCCAACAGCTCGGCGCCAATCGCGAGGGCATCGAGCATCGCCTGGACAAGGTGCGCGAGACGGTCGATGCTCAGCTGGGCGCCATCCGCAAAGACAACAACGTGCAGCTCGATCAGATGCGCGCGACGGTGGACGAGAAGCTCTCCCGCACGCTCAACGACCGACTGTCGGCATCGTTTAAGCAGGTGAGCGACCAGCTCGAGGCCGTGTATAAGGGCCTGGGCGATATGCAATCTATCGCCACCGGCGTAGGCGACCTCAAGCGTGTGCTGGGCAATGTAAAAGCGCGCGGCATTTTGGGCGAGGTGCAGCTGGGTGCAATTCTGGCGGACATCCTTACACCCGACCAGTATCTGGAAAACGTCGCCACCAAGCCCGGTGCCTCGGAGCGCGTTGAGTTTGCCGTCAAGCTGCCGGTAGACGAGGGCGATCCCGTGCTGCTGCCGATCGATTCCAAATTCCCGGGCGACGCGTACGAGCATCTGATCGACGCCCAGGAGTCGGGCGATGCGGAGGCCGTTGCCGCAGCGCGCAAGACGCTCGATATGATGGTGAAACGCGAGGCAAAGGACATCTGCGAAAAGTACCTGAGTGTGCCGGCAACGACCAACTTTGGCATCATGTTCGTGCCGTTTGAAGGACTGTACGCCGAGGTCGTCAGCCGCCCCGGGCTTATCGAGACCCTGGGCCGCGACTATCACGTCAACGTAGCCGGTCCCAGCACCATGGCGGCCATCCTCAACAGTCTGCAGATGAGCTATCAGACGTTTAAGTTGCAAAAACGTACCGACGACGTGCTGCGCGTGCTCTCCGCCGTCAAGGCCGAGCTGCCGCGCTATCAAAAGGCGCTGCGCCGCGCCCAGCAGCAGATCGAGACCGCGGGCAAAACGGTCGAGGGCATCATCACCACGCGCACCAACGTCATGGAGCGCAAGCTCAAGGACATTGACGTGCTGGAAGATGCCGAGGAGGCCGACGAGATTTTGGGGCTTACGTCCGTGGAGCTGCTCGCAGACCAAAAAGACGAGGACTAATTGCAACAAGACGGTGGGGCGCCGGCGTAAACGCGGGTGCCCCGCTGCTTTTCGCATCGCGCTTGCCTGAAGTGCGCTTTAGTGTGCAACAATGGCGTTTCGCCCTATCAGACGCGAAAGGAAGCCCATGTCCCAGAGAAGCACCAGCCCGCTCAGCCGCTCCACCGTGCGTCGCACGCTGCAGCGTTTTTGGGACGTCACGCGCACGCAGCCGCTGATTGTCTTTCTCTCGGTGCTCTCGTCGGCGGGCTACATCTTTTTGCTGACGTTTGCCAATACCTATGTGATGGCCCTTATTGTCGACCGCGTTCAAGCCGCTCCCGTGGTGGGCGACCAGGTGTTTGAGGTCTTCGGCCCCTATATCCTGGCGCTCGTACTCGTTAACCTGGTGGGTCAGATCCTCTCCAAACTGCAAGACTACACCGTCTACAAGCTTGAGATTGCGGGCAACTATCACCTGGCGCGTCTATGCTTCGACACGCTCTCCAACCAATCCATGACATTCCATACTAGCCGCTTTGGCGGATCGCTTGTGAGCCAGACGAGCCGTTTTATGAGCGGCTACACGGGTCTGGTCGACGTGACGGTGTATTCGCTCATCCCCACCATCACCTCGGTCATCTGCACCGTGGCCGCACTCGCCCCGGTGGTGCCGACGTTTACCGTGATCCTAGTGTGCATCATGGTCGTCTACATCGCGTTTGTCTGGCTTATGTACAAGCGCATCATGCCGCTTTCAGCCGCGACGTCCGCCGCGCAGAACAAGCTGTCGGGCGTGCTGTCCGACGCGGTCACGAACATCTTGGCCGTCAAGACTTGCGGGCGCGAGGACTTTGAACGCGATCTGTTCGACGCCGCCGATCGTGCCGCGCGCGATGCCGAGACGGTCTCGATGCACGCCATGATGCAGCGCAACTTTACGACCTCGGGTCTTATCGTCATCACTATGGCCGTGGTGAGTGTGTTCGTGGCGGGCGGCAACGCGTGGTTTGGCATCTCGGCCGGCTCGCTCGTCATGATCTTTACCTACACCTATAACCTCACCATGCGCCTGAACTACGTAAGCTCCATGATGCAGCGCATCAACCGCGCGCTCGGCGATGCGGCCGAGACGACGCGCGTGCTGGACGAGCCGCGTCTGGTGGCAGACGACGAGAACGCTCCCGAGCTTAAAGTGACCGAGGGCGCGATTGATTTTGAGCACTTGAGCTTTGCATACCGTGACGCCGCGGCGGGCGAGAGCGTGTTCAACGACCTGACGCTCCATGTGGCGGCGGGCCAGCGCGTGGGCCTGGTGGGCAAATCAGGCTCGGGCAAGACGACGCTCACCAAGCTGTTGCTGCGCCTGGACGACGTGCAGGGCGGCCGCGTGCTCGTGGACGGCCAGGACGTCTCGCGCTGCACGCAGCAGAGCCTGCGCCGCCAGGTTGCCTACGTGCCGCAAGAGGCGCTGCTGTTCCACCGCTCCAT
>CAMQPJ010000123.1 GCA_947003675.1 uncultured Collinsella sp.
CCATTGACCAAAAGAACCTTCATCATAAACTCCCTCTGCTTTTGGTGACTTCTGCAGAGGATTATCGCACGATGGGGGAGGCGGCGCGGGCGCGGTGCTAATCCAGTTTGGTACCTGGCACCTGCACGGCTTTCCCGAGCAGCGCTTTGAGCTCGTTCAAAATGGAAACGGGCTGTCGGTCAACGCTGTCCAGATGAAGCGTCGCCACACGAATGGGTGGCTGATATTCAAGTGAGCCGATGAGCACGGGAGAACCCAGGAACCGCTCGATTTCTTCCGCGATCGCGTCGGTCTCTTCGGGATCAAAGTCGTCGAAAAGCGCCACGAACATTGGTCCCGTCGAGCGGAACAGGCGACCCTTGCCGCGCGAACAATCCATGAGACAGGCGGCGCTTTCGGCGAGCACGCGGTCGCCTGCATCGAATCCAAAGCGGGCATTGACTTCGGCGATATCGTCGACCTTAATGGCAATAAAGCCTGCCCCGCGCGCCACGCGGCGCATCTCTCCAATAGCGTTGACCAGCGCGTGGACATCGCCCAGGCCCGTTACCGAGTCGGTCGTATCTGCCAAGCTTCGGTTGATGATAATGCCCACATACATGCTGGGCTCGGTGTCGGTGCCGTCCAAACGGTAGCCCGTGCAGTCGCAAAGCACGTATTTTCCGGTGGCATCCATTACGCGATACTGCATGTAGTGGAAGTGCCACGTGCCGTTTATCACCATGTCGAGCTCGGCGCGTACGTTGTCGCGGTCCTCGGGATGAACGCGGGCGAGCCACATGTCGAGTGAGTTAAAAGGGTGCTGGGAGGGCAGGTCAAAATCGCGCACGGCGTTAACCGACCATTGCGATTCTCCCGTATCGAGGTTAAGGATGAACGGATAGCGCGTCTCGGAGCTCATGGAGATCGCTTGGAACACTCGGTCGTTGCAGGGAAGCTGATCGACGATTGGGCGTTGCGGCGCATCATTGTCTTTCGGTTGCTGCACACGATGCATAAGCTTATAGCGATACATCTTGCGATCGGCATCCATCGTCATCTGGCGACGTGTGTCGCCGGCAAGTGGATCGACGCGCGAGCAGCCAAAGCTAAAGCTGCCGATCATGGGCGCCTTGCCGCCTGAGCTCGCCTCGATCAGCCCGGCACGTACCTGCTCCAAGCGCTGCTCGAGTTCAGTCTCGTTTGCGGAGAGCGAGATGAGCACAAACTCGTCTCCACCGATGCGGAACAGCATCTCATCGTGCTTCATGGTTTCGGAGAGCGTGCGGCAGATGCTCAGAATATAGCGATTGCCTTCGGCGTGGCCAAACCTATCATTGCAATGTTTGAGATGGTCGATGTCAATATAGGCGCAGGTGAAGGGGTCGCCTTTGTGCCAGAGTTGCTCGACGTGACGGTCGAATCCGTTGCGGTTGCCCAAGTTGGTGAGCGGGTCGATATAGGCGTTGCTCTCAAGCAGCCGGCGCTCTTGTTGCAGGATGGCATGCGTCTTTTGCAGCTGCTCACCAACGGCGCGTAGCCCAGCGGGCAGCGCGGCAACATCGAGTTCGGCGGTCGAGACGCCATTCGCAAGTCGCTGAAGATAGGCAATAATCGATTGCTCGCCCAGGCGATAGGACTCGTTCATGATGGATAACCTCCTTGGGCGGAACAACGGTTTGTATCATATCCCCAATTCGGTTTGAATTGGGGATATAAGTTAGCTAATGGAGGCAAATTCCCCCTTCGGTGATGGCGTTTTGCGCGCGAGCGAATCAGTTGTTATTGCCGCCATCGAGCAATGCCTCAAAATCCTTCGCCGGCATGGGGCGGTAGTAGAGGAAGCCCTGAGCGTAGCGGGCGCCCATTTGTCGTAGCATGTTTGCCTGCTCATTTGTCTCGACGCCTTCAACCACGACGGGCAGATGGAGCGACTGCGCCATCTCGAGCATCGATGACACGATCTGCGCGCTGCGGCCTTGATCGCGGTCGGTGGGCACAAAGGTGCGGTCGAGCTTGATGACGTCGACGTTGACGTTCTTGAGCATCGCGAGCGTGGACTGGCCGGTGCCAAAATCGTCCATGTAGGTCGAGAAGCCACGGGTGTGCAGATCCGCGGTCAGCTTATCCACGGCCTCGGACTCTCCGGTATAGGCGGTCTCGGTGATCTCGATGTGCATGAGTTCGGGCGGCAGGTTGTACTGGGCGGCGAGCGACCCCATATGCTCGGCGACATCGCAGGCAAGAATGTCTACGCGCGACACATTGAGGGAAATCGGAACCACGCGAAGTCCTCGATTGAGGCGCTCGCGGAGCCACATGGCGACGCCCTGCCAAACATATTTGTCGAGCGTCACTACAAAGCCGCTTTCCTCGAGTGCGGGGATAAACGTTGCGGGCGAAATGAGAGAGCCGTCCTTGTCAATCCAGCGGGTGAGTGCTTCGGCGCCAATAATCTCGCCGGTTTCCATATCGACCTGGGGCTGAAGATAGTACGTGATGCGACCATTTGACAGCGCGTACTGGAATTCGGTCAGCGTGCGGTTGAACACGATTTCGCGCTTGTACTCCTCGGGGCAAAAAATGGCAATGCGCTCCTTAAAGTCGTTTTTTGCGCGCCGATTGGTAAACATGGCCTTTGCCTGCGCATCGATGGTGATCTCCTCATTGGAATCGATGGGGTAAACGCCCATGGACGGCCAAAAACCTACGCCGCCATCATGCCTGGCTACTGCCTCGCGAACGCGGTTGTAGATTTGATGGACGGTGATGTGCTTAAAGGGGATGAGTACGCAAAAGTCATCTTGGCCCCAGTACCCTGCGACGCCCATGCCGGCATTCTCGATGTCCTTGAGGACCGTGCCCACATCGGCAAGCAGGCGGTCGCCTTCGGCCTGTCCATACCATTCGTTAAACAGGCGCATGTGGCCCATGTCGACCGTGGCGATGCACCAGGCGCCGTCGCGCCTTGCCTTGATGAAGGCATTGGCACGGCGCATAAACTCGCTGGGTCGGTAGAGACCGGTGAGCATGTCGAGGTGCTCGGCGACGGCGCCTTTGCGTTCCATCTCGGGTATGGGCAGACTGTCGTTGGGAACAAGTCCGCCGGCCGTGCGAAGGCGACGATCGAGTTCGCCCAAAACAGTCGATGCTTGGGAGTCCAGGCGTTCGTAAAAGGTCGGGACGACAAGACAGACGGGAGCAATGGTGTCGCCTGCGATTTGCACAGGAGCGAAAACGGCTTCTTTAAGGTGGCGGGTCAGTTGCTCGAATGCCTCGTGGTCCAGGTCGTTGCTGAGCACGACGAACTGGACGCTACGTGAACGGTAGACCCTGCTCCTGCCGCGGGTGATCGACAGCATGCGGCCCGCGTATTCGGCGAGCATGTTGTCGACAGCCTCGGCCCCGTAAAGCTCGTTGAGCTTTGTCGTGCCACGAACGCGCACCGCTATAAGGCCCGTCTCGCAACGGTCGCAACGACAGGCGTCGATGGCATTGACCAACATGCGCTGGGTGCCGAGGCCTGTCGCGGCGTCGACGGTTTCGGCAAGTGAGTGGTTGACGAGCTCGCCGACATAGAGCGAGGGGACATTTTCGTCGCCGTCGATGCGAAACCCGCGAGCACGGCAGAGGACGTAGTCGCCGACGGCATTGCGCACACGATACTGCATGACGCGACGGTGCTTGGTGCCGTTATAGACTTGGTCGATGTCGTTGATGTAGGCCTCAAGGTCATCGGGATGCACGCGCGTTTTCCAGTAATCGCGACAGTTGTCTATGTGCTCCGAGGGAAGGCCAAGATCGCGCAAGGCGCCTTGTGACCAAAGGGTGCGATGTTTGTCCAAGTTCTCGATAAAGAAATAGCGGCCTTCGTTGAGCATCGAAAAGGCGTCGAAAATGCGATCGCTTATTTCGAAGTCGTCGGCGTGGACTTGCGTGATATTGCGTCGATCAAGGTGCATGGCATGACGTAGCTTGTAGTCGTACATGCGATGGTCGGCATCGAGCGTCATGCGATTGGGGGCTTCGCCCAGGGCGGGGTCGGCATACGACACTCCATAGCTAAACGAGCGGGGCATCTCGGAATCGTTGTTTTTGAGCAGGACCGTTCGGCAGCGTTCCAGACGTTCGGCGAGGTCGTCCTCGGTTGCAATCGTAGATAGGATGGCAAACTCGTCGCCGCCTATGCGAAACGCCGCCTCGTCCACTTTCATATACAGCTTGAGATAGAGACTTACCTGCAAGATGTAGCGGTTGCCCTCGTCATGCCCAAAGACGTCGTTGCAGTGCTTGAGGTTGTCGATATCGACGTACGCCATGGTAACGGGGGTGTCCTGCTCCCAGAGCTCCTCGAGGGAGCGGGCAAAGCCGCCACGGTTGCCAAGCCCGGTAAGCTGGTCGGTAAAGGCGGTCCTGATCAGATCCTCCTGACGCTTGAGAAGGTCGCGGACGGTCTTTTCGAGCGTTTCGGTGTAATTGCTGACAGTATCCATGTCGTAAGCGGCTTTCTGAGGTCGGGCGAATTGCGTCGGGCGAGCTCGTTGTGCACACGCGTTGTTGTTCGGCGCTTTGCGTGTATCCAGGCCCCCGCCTTGCTGCGTTGTTGGGTTAATTTACCGGCTAATGTTCGCTGTTGATAACTGCTGAGTAGTATAAACAACAGTGCAGAATTATATATGGGTGTACATGCTGCGGGCGGCTATTATTCGCCAAACCGCAACGCCTGGGTGCGCATGAAAAATGCGACTGGGGCGGTATATGTTGACGGGTATACTTGTCCCGGTTTTAAACGCAGGAACGGAGATGGTCGCATGACACAGCCAAATATGACGCGCACGGTGGGGCTTGCACTCGAGGGAGGCGGCTACCGCGGTATGTATACGGCGGGC
>CAMQPJ010000124.1 GCA_947003675.1 uncultured Collinsella sp.
CCTAAACCACACATTCCCGCATAAGCAACCCAGCCCACCCTCCCCCGCTGCCGGCCCGCACCGCAAAACGGTTCCGCCCGGCAGCGGGGGACAGTCCCTTTCTGCCGGCACAAAAGGAACGTCCCTAGCTGCCGGTTGTGGGACAATACCGAGCGAACGTGATTGGGCGTCTGGGAAAAGGGGTCGCGATGAACAGGTTAAGGACGCTTGCCGATGTGCTGCGACAGGCTGGCTTTGCACGCATCACGGGCCTGTTTCTTATCTTCTACCTGCTGTGCTCAACGGCTGTCTGGCTGTCCGAGCCCACGACCCTCACGTTTGGCGATGGCCTGTGGTTTAGCTTTGAGACGGTCTCGACCATCGGCTTTGGTGACATTCCGGCCGAGACACCGGTTGCCCGCGCCATTACCGTCGTCTTGAGCGTTATCAGCATCTTCTACATCGCCATGCTCACGGGCGTGGCGGTGAACTACTGCAATACGCTTATCAAGATGCGTCAAAAGGACACCATGGCTCGTTTTATGGACGATCTTGAGCATTTGGAAGAGCTCGATCGTGACGAGCTCGCCGATCTGTCACGCCGCGTGCGCGAGTATCGTCGACGCCAGCGCTAAGACGAACGTCGTGCGCCACAACAGGGGGACAAATATGAACATCACCGTGTACCTGGGTGCCAACACTGGCAATGACCCGGCATTTCTGCCCGCGGTACAGGAGCTGGGCAACTGGATTGGCGCCAACGGACACGTGCTGGTATACGGCGGGTCCAAATCGGGCCTGATGGGCGCGCTCGCCGATAGCGTGCTCGATGCCGGCGGACACGTGACGGGTGTTGAGCCGAGCTTTTTTATCGAGGCCGAGTTTCAACATGACGGCATCGACGACCTTATCGTGACGAGCGATATGGCCGAGCGCAAAGCCAAGATGATTGAGCTCGGCGATGTGTTCATCGCCTTTCCCGGCGGGACGGGCACGCTCGAGGAGATTGCCGAGGTCATGTCCGCTGTGTCGTTGGGGCACCTGAGTGCTCCGTGCATCCTGTACAACCTCGGGGGCTACTACAACGACCTCAAGGCGCTGCTCGGGCACATGATTGATAAGGGCCTATCGAGCCCGCAGCGCCAGCAAGGTATCTACTTTGCCGACGATTTGCGCGAGATTGCCTCGATTATCAACGGATAAGTCTTGAGCTTGCCCCACTATGGCTCCCAATGGTGCCGTTCGCGGCGCAGACGGTTGGCTCGTTCGGGCAACGCTCACTCTACAATAAAACGTAACTATGTCGACTTTGACCGCGGGAGGACCCGATGGATAGCCTTGCCAAACCCAAAAACCGCGCGCTGTTTTTACTTAGCGTTGCCGTGGCCGGTGCGTTCGCAGGTGCCGCGGTCTGGCTGTTCTTTTTTGCGATGGAGCACGGTATCGACTATCTATGGACCGAGATTCCGCACGCGCTGGGCGTCTCTTCGCCCGAGCTTGCCAGCGGCCCGTTTGGCTTTTTGCCGTACCCGTTTTTTGTCTGCCTGCTGGGCGGCCTGTTAATCGGTCTGTACGAAAAGATGACAGGCACCAAGACCGATGACCTCAACCAGGTGATGGCTAAGGTTAAGCAAGACGGGCGCTACCCGTACGACAACCTGGGCAAGCTTTCGCTCGCGGCATTGCTGCCGCTGCTGTTTGGCGGAAGCATTGGACCGGAGGCCGGCCTGACCGGCGTTATCGCGGGTCTGTGCAGCTGGGTCGGCGACCGTATGCGTCGCTTTGGCGCCGAGTTTAGGGAGCTCACGCTGCTGGGTACCCAGGCTGCCCTGACGGCGCTCTTTACTGCGCCCGTCTTTGGCTTTGTGGCGCCGCTTGCCGGTAGTGCCGACGGCGACGAGGGCTCCGCGTCCGGCGAGATCACCATCAAGCTGCCCAAGGCGCAAAAGACGGTGGTCTACGGTATTGCGATTGCCGGCGGTCTGGGTACCTACCTGCTGCTTGGCCAGCTTGTGGGCGGCGGCATGGGCATGCCCAGGTTCGAGTCCGCCGAGGTGGGCAACCTAGAGCTTACCTGGCTCGTCCCTCTGTCGTTGATCGGAACAATCTGCGGCTGGCTGTACTTTGTCTCTGAGCACGCGAGCGAAGCGCTTGCCCATGCAATAGGGGAGCGTCCTGTCGTCAAGGCCATGCTAGCCGGTCTGGCGCTCGCCATCTGCGGCACGGTCCTGCCCTACACCATGTTTGCCGGCGAGACCCAGGCCGACGTGCTCATGGAAACCTACTTGACCATTCCCGCCGGCGTGCTTATCGCGACCGGTCTGGTCAAGGCCATGCTGACCCCCGCCCTCATCAACCTTGGTTGGCGCGGCGGTCACTTCTTCCCGGTTATCTTCTCGGGCGTAAGCCTGGGCTACGGACTGGCCATCCTCACCGGCGCCGATCCGGTCTTTTGCGTCGCCGTCTGCACGGCATCGACGATGGGTGCGGTCATGCGTCAGCCGGTCATGGTCGTGGGCCTGCTGCTCATGTGCTTCCCACTCAAGGGTATCGTCTGCATGATCATCGCCGCCGTTATCGCCGCCGGCATTCCGCTGCCCAAGCCGCTGCGCAAGTAGCACGGTGGCGCACGGTCGATACAAGCACCCTAGGCCCGGTGTGGCGCTGTGTCATGGATTTGCGAGCGCCTAGATCTCGCTCGGAATCGGCGCTATTTCCAAACCGCGAGCGCGGCGGTGCCCAGTACGATGAGGGCGAGACCGATAGCGCTGCGTCGCGAGACTTTTTCGTTGAATGCCAGGCGCGCAAATAGTACCGATACGACAATCGATAGTTTGTCGATCTGCACCACGACGCTCACCTGGCCTGTGGCGATGGCGTAGTAGTATAGCAGCCACGATGCGCCAGTCGCAATGCCCGATGCCGCGAGAAATACGAGTTCATAGCGGTCTACGTGCACGGCTTGGCCCATCTTGCCTTTAGCTGCCACGATTGCCCATGCCATAACCAGTACCACACAGGTACGGATTGCCGTGGCCAGGCTGGATTCGACGCCTTCGATGCCAGCCTTGGCAAGGATGGACGTGAGCGCCGCGAACACGGCGGCGCCGAGGGCGTAAGCGAGCCAGGTCCGGTCTTGCTGCTGCTCGGGTCCGGCAGACTGCTTCTTCTCGATCATTAAAAACGTGCCGAGGGTGATGACAGCGGTTCCCACGAGCTTAACCGCAAGGTTGCTCGTCTCGCCAAAAAGTACGATGGCGATCAGTGCGGCGAGTACGGTGCTCATCTTGTCGACCGGTACGACCTTATTGACGTCTCCGATGCCCAACGCCTTAAAGTAACAGATCCACGAAGCACCGGTAGCGAGTCCCGAGAGGACGAGAAAGAGCCAGGATCTGGGTTCGATGCTGCCAATGGTTCCAATGGATCCAGAAATGCCCGCCATTGCCCAGGCGAAAACGAGCACCACGCAGGTGCGAATGGCCGTCGCGACATCGGAGTCGGTCTGCTTGATGCCGCATTTGGCCAGGATAGATGTGATGCCGGCAAAGAAAGCCGACACAAATGCTGCTGCGACCCACGACACGGGTGAAATGCCTCCCCAAAGAACGACCGCGCCAGATTTACGGCGCTCGTCCGATGATACCGTCCCGCCATGAAGCTTTGATATCGCTGTGGTGAGACAGGGGCCATAGTTCGAGAGGGCATTTGGTTAAGGCTCGAATCGAAGGTGAATGGTTTTCCGCGAAGTGAACGAGTAAATCTGGACCCCTGGAACATGCACACTTTTTTCGAACAAAACTGCAGGATTCTTAGACAAAAACCGCAGGAATTGAGTCCTTAAAAATGTCGATGCTACAGGGCACTGTTTTTACTCGTTCACTTCTCGGAAAAGTATTCACCTTCGATATGCTGACGGTGTCTTTT
Source organism: uncultured Collinsella sp. (assembly GCA_947003675.1). Lineage (GTDB taxonomy): Bacteria > Actinomycetota > Coriobacteriia > Coriobacteriales > Coriobacteriaceae > Collinsella. Next base: position 3,907 of record CAMQPJ010000124.1, read on the forward strand.
TGGTTGCCAAGAACTAGACGGCCTGCTGTGAGGGGCGGTGGTGACGCTATGCCGCCTTGTTTCATTGAAAAAATAAGCGGGGTACCACCTAAGCTTTTTTAGCTGTCGATTACAGGTCGCGTACTCGATAAACCTTGGTGCTGACGGTGCAGCTGATTGCACATAGCGCGAGGGCCAGCACGGCAATTCCTGCGCACAGACAGCCCAGAACGGCGGGATCGGGATTTGCTCCGGCAATCGACATGAGCCAGTTGCTGATGGGGTTGGAGGAGCTCAGCGTGGCCATTGTGCCGCAACCAAGCAGGGCAAACAGGCCAACGGATAGGCGCAGCGCCTCCATGTGTCCAAATCGAAAGAACAGCGGCTGCGCCAAAAACACCATCATGAGGGAGATGAGCATCGATGCCGCCGAGGCCATTGCGGTCTCAAAGACGGCCTGTCCCGTCGAGGGGATGCCCGCGCTGTTGAAAAGCGGGATGGAGACGATGCTCAGAAGCGCGGCGGCGCAGGCCATGATGGCCGAGAAGACAACGATGCACAGGTAGCGTGCGCAGATGATGTCTTTGCGCGAGAAGGGCAACGTTGCTCGATAACGCTCCCAGCCGTTTTGGTTATCGTAGCCAGCTAGCGAGTTCATGATTATGATGGGCGACACTGCGCTGACCGCACAGGCGCCGGCGCTCATGCCGGAATCGACATCCGACGCGTTGGCAAGGGTCAGCACGACAAACATGAACAGGCCGACGCCTGCAATGCTCGGGATAAGCGAGCGAGCGATGGCGAGCTCGGACATAAAGGCGCGTTTCATTTCGAAGCTCCTTTCAGCATGAGGCGAAGATAGTCATCAATGGTTGCCCGATCGCTGGGAATCTCGGGGAAGGCCTCGAGCGTTTCGCGACGGTTGGGCACGAGCACGTCCACGCTATAGGCGT
>CAMQPJ010000125.1 GCA_947003675.1 uncultured Collinsella sp.
GCCAGTACTTCGACACATCGGCCAAAAAGATCAACGTGCAAACGGTTCAGTCCGTCATTGAAGAGCAGTACGGCGTGACGCACGAGGAGCTCATCGGCCCGCGACGCAACGCCAATATCGCCAAGGCACGCCACATTGCCATCTATCTGGCCATCGAGATGTGCGAGATGACGACCACGGCGGTGGGCGCCGAATTTGGCAACCGCAACCACTCGACCGTCAGCACGAGCTACAAAAAGGTCCAGAAGATGATCCAGGAAGACCGCACCGTCACCGAAGACCTCAAGTCGCTGCGCGATAAAATTACACTGCGCTCGTAGGGAAATAGAGACACCTGTTGAAAACTTGTCGAAACCACGGGCATAAGGTGTCTAAAACCCAACCCGCGATGATGAAAAGTTTTGCGCAGGTTTTGAACGTGGAAAACCACCCCTGTTGCACACAGGTTGCTGTCGATTCTCTTTCTGGGTCTGACCTGCGTCTTTGGGAGTAATCAACAGTTTCGTCAGTGCTATTACTATTATTAAGATATTTATATCTATAGAAAGGTATTAAAAGATGAAGTTCACCGTCAGCCAGAGCTCGCTTACACAAGCCATCGGCGTCGTTATGAAGGGTGTCGCTTCGGCATCCACCCTTCCCATCCTGTCGGGCGTGCTCGTCAAGGCCCAAGACGGCATCTTGGAATTCCAGACCTCTAACTACACCATCTCGATCCGTCATCGCATCGCGGCGCATGTCGAAGAAGAGGGCGAGATGGTTATCCCCTGTAAGATGCTCTCCAATATCACCAAGACCCTCCCCGATGCCCCGGTCACCTTTGAGCTGTCCGAGCGCCAGGTGCTGATTGGTTGCGAGAAGAGCTCTTTTAGGCTGAACACGCTCGATGCCAATGACTTCCCCGAGTTTCCGGCCTATGCCATCGAGAGCGCCGTGGAGCTGCCGACCGATATCTTGTCCGAAATGGTCGGTCGCGTGTGGCGCGTCACCTCGACCGACAAGGCCCGCCCCATCCTGGGTGGCGTGCACATGAAGGTCGAGAACAACACCGTGCGCCTGGTGGCGACCGATTCCTTCCGCTTGGCCGTGTGCGATACGCAGGTCGAGACCTCAACCCTCGAGGGCTCCTTTGAACTCAACGTTCCGGCCGACGCCTTTAACGACGCGCTGAACATCATGGCCAGCCAGGCGACCATCATGATCGGGGCTACCGACACCCAGGTCGTCTTTGAGGCCGGCAACACCACCTACGTGTCGCGCCGCATCGAGGGCGTGTACCCCAACTACAAGCAGCTCATCCCCGATTCGTGCGTGACGAGCGTCAAGATCGACGTCGCCGCCTTTAACGCCGCCCTCAAGCGCGTGGCCGTTATCGCGAGCGCCAACCCCGCCGTCAAGTTCGAGATCGATGTCGAGAACGGGCAGATGGGCCTGTCCTCCATTTCCAATGACCAGGACCTTGCGCAGGAGACAATCGATGTCGAGGCCGAGGGCGAGTCGGGCACCATCGCCTTCAACTACCACTACATCTTCGGGTGCCTCAATGCCCTGTCCAAGGAGAAGGAGATCACGCTGGAGCTCAAGAGCTACTCGCAGGCGGGCATCTTCAAGTCCTACGACAAGATCAACTACCTGTACCTGGTCATGCCGGTCCGCATCTAGCAACTGCCCTATGACCATGTTCGCCCGCGATCTTTCCGTCGCGCACTACCGCAGCTTCGATAGCTATCGCCTTGCCCTGGACGAGGGCGTGACGATACTTGCGGGACCCAACGCGGCGGGAAAGACCAATCTCATAGAGGCGCTGCAGCTGCTGACGAGCGGCGCCTCGTTTAGGCATCCGACCGCAGCCGAGCTCGTCCATGACGGCGTGGGCTCGTGCAAGGTCGAGCTGAGGCTCGAGGGCGACGGCCGCGTGCTTGATATGGGATTGAGCGCGGAGGACGGTAAACGCTCGTTTAGCCGCAACGGCAAGAGATGCTCTGCCGCCGGTGTGCGCGGGGTTCTGCCGAGCGTGCTGTTTTGCCCCGACCATCTGGACATGGTTAAGCGAGGCGCCAGTGTGCGCCGCGCCGCCCTCGACGACTTTGGCATGCAACTGAGCGCACGCTATGCCGATCTTGCGAGCACCTATGGTCGCTGCGTGACCCAGCGTAACGCCTTGCTCAAGGAGGCCTGGTGCTGCCGCGAGATGCTCGGCGCGTGGAACGATTCGATTGCCCGCGCGGGCGCGGCTCTGCTCGTGCACCGGTTGGCCCTGCTCGACCGGCTGGCGGGCCATGTGCGTACTGCCTACGGGCAAGTGGCGTCCGGTGAAGCCGCCAACGTGTCCTATGCGTCCACGCTGGGGGATTTGCCCCAGGTCGATGATCGCGAAGAGCTGAAGGGCTGGGCGTACGAGCGCATGCTGGCTGCCCTTGATGAGCACGCCGACGAGGAAATTCGCCGCGGCGTGACGTTGGTGGGACCGCATCGCGACGAGATTGAGTTTGCTGTGGCGGGTCGCTCCGCCCGTTCATTTGCCAGCCAAGGTCAGCAGCGAACGTTGGTTCTGGCCTGGAAGGTGGCGGAGGTGGCCGTGGCTCGCGATGTCCTGGGCACCGCCCCACTGCTGCTTTTGGACGACGTGATGAGCGAACTCGACGGCGAACGCCGCGGTGCTTTCCTGCGGCTGATCGGCGATGATATCCAGACGGTCATAACCACGACCAACCTGGGGTACTTTACCGATGACCTGCTTGATCGAGCCAAGGTGGTGAGCATGGGTGAGACGTGCTAATTACGAGCGCGAGAGCGAAACGGTCGCCTTCAGTGGCTTTTTGAACGCAGAGCGCCAGCGCATCCTGGCGGCTGCGACCCCTGAGCGCCGTGCGCAGATGGAGGCCGCCGAGGAGTCGCGCGCGGTCTATCGCGCGTGGAACGCGGTGTGCTCGGGCACGCGCGAGGGGCGGCATGTGACGGGCCTGCGCTACCTGCCCGAGTCCAATGAGCTGCTGGTATATCTCGACTCGCCCTCGTGGACGCAGGAAATGACGTTGTTGCGCGAGATCATCCGCGCGCGCATGGAGCGCGCCGGTGCGCATGTGGATGGCCTGGTGTTCAAAACCACCGCGCCCGGTCACACGCCGCCCGCCGCCAAGGAGCGCCTTCGCCCAGCGGCGACCGAGCGCCCGCCGGCCCCACACGCCGACCTCAGCGATGCCGAGCGCACCGAGATTGAGCGCCAAGTGGCGCCCATCGAAGACCAAAAACTGCGCGAGGCCCTCGAGAAGGCCATGAGAGCCAGTGCCGAGTGGGCCAAGGGCGTGCAAAGCAAAAAAGAGCCTTAAATCGCATCTGGTGGCCTTGTAGAGCCAAATACCCTCGTTCCCGAGGGTATTTTTTTACGATAAACTAGTAAGGCTGTACACATTTTCTTGACTGAAGGAGGACGTGTGGCAAACGAAAACGATTACGATGGCGGCGAGATTAAGATTCTCGAAGGTCTCGAGGCCGTTCGTAAGCGCCCGGGCATGTATATCGGCTCGACGAGCGCCAGCGGTCTGCATCACCTGGTGTGGGAGATCGTTGACAACTCCGTCGACGAGGCCATGGCCGGTTTCTGCACCGAGATCCAGGTGACGGTCCACGCCGACAACTCCATCACGGTCGTCGACAACGGGCGCGGTATCCCCGTCGACGAGCACCCTGTTAAAAAGATCCCGACGCTCGAGGTCGTCATGACGATTTTGCACGCCGGCGGTAAGTTCGATAATTCGGCCTATAAGGTCTCGGGCGGCCTGCACGGCGTTGGCATCTCCGTCGTCAACGCACTGTCCAAGCGCGTGGTCGTTCAGGTTCGTCGCGACGGCAACACCTACGAGATGGAGTTCTCGCGCGGCAAGACCGTCAAGAAGATGGAGGTCGTGGGCACCTCGGATTCGACGGGCACCACCGTCACCTTCTGGCCCGACGACGAGATCTTCGAGACCTGCATTTACGATTTCGATACGCTGCACAACCGTCTGCAGGAGACGGCGTTCCTCAATAAGAACCTCAAAATCGTGCTGACTGACGAGCGCGAGTCTACTCCCCACGTGGAGGAGTTTTGCTACGAGGGCGGCATCATCGACTTCGTCAAGTTCCTTAACGAGGGCAAGGACGTCCCCGAGGCCTTTAAGGAGCCTATCTACATCGAGGGCAAATCGGACCCGGACGCACCTGTGGCCAAGATGGGCGAGGTTGAGGTTTCCCTGCAGTGGAATAGCGGCTACGGCGAGAACGTCATGTCGTTTGCCAACGACATCTACACCCCCGAGGGTGGCATGCACCTTGAGGGCTTCCGCACCGCGCTCACCCGCGTGATCAACGACTATGCGCGCAAGCAGAACCTGCTCAAGGAAAAAGACGCCAACCTGACCGGCGACGATGTGCGCGAGGGCCTATCGGCCGTTATCTCGGTCAAACTGCCCGATCCGCAGTTTGAGGGCCAGACCAAGGCCAAGCTCGGCAGCTCCTATATGCGCGCGCTGACGCTCAAGATCGTGACCGACGGCCTTGCCGATTACCTCGAGGAACATCCCAAGCCCGCTCGCGAGATCGTCAAGAAGGCCCAACAGGCCTGCAGGGCGCGCAACGCCGCCCGCAAGGCGCGCGAGGCGACCCGCCGCAAGAGCCTGCTCGAGACGGCGTCGCTGCCCGGCAAGCTCGCCGACTGTTCGGTGCGCGACGCCGAGTTGACCGAGCTCTTTATCGTAGAGGGCGACTCGGCAGGCGGCTCGGCCAAGGACGGCCGTCGCCGAGACATCCAGGCGAT
>CAMQPJ010000126.1 GCA_947003675.1 uncultured Collinsella sp.
TACGTTTGAACTGGTCGAAGTCTTTACGCAGGAAGACTACGCGCGCGAGCTGGGGCTTGAACCGCTCGTGGCTACTGCGGGTCCGCAGCGCGGATAACGCGAGCACGGCGGCACGGGTCGCCGGCATAACTTCTCGACGCAAAAGGGGCGGAGATGCATGTACCTGCTGCATCTCCGCCCCCTGTTTGTTGGGCTGCCGATTTTTGTGCTGGACGGTCTGGTCTTGCTAGAACCGCGCGACCTGGTGCGTGAGCAGACCCGTCGGAACCTGCGGCACGCCGCCGCTGACCTGCGCGGCGGGGAAGAGTACAGCTACGGCAAAGTTGAACGGCTCTTTGCCCGTGTAGGTGCCGGCGGCACGGGCATCGTCGGTCAGGAGCCGTGATGCCCCGACCAGCGCGGCAGCGTAGGTAGGGTCGTCGACCAGTGCTGGCTCCGGTGCTTGGTCGAGCATAGCGCGGATGGCCCCGACGGCGTCCTCGCGCTTGACCTCCCACGCGCGGTGCGTAATGCCCGCGGGGTCGGTGACGGCGTAGAGCGACGCGCCCTCTTTGGCGGCGCCCAGGATGATATCCATGACGGGCGAGGCCTCGTAGGCGAGCGACACGGGACGAGGCTGAACTTTGAGTTCGGCGATCGCGTGCGCAGCGGCGGCCACGTCAGCGCTGGCAACGCCCTTGCCGCCCGCAAGTACACTCGTCGGGCAGATCGCCACGACACCTGTTACGCGCCCCGGCTCGCCCGAGCATTCGTACACGTAATACGCCGCGCCCGGGTCCTTGAGCATCAGGCCATCGGCAATGGCTCCGCGCAGAGCATCGTTGCCGCTCAGGATGCTGCCCATTGCAGGCAGCGCCTCGAGCACGCGGTCCTGAGCCGGGCGGATGCAGGGAAACGGAAGTGCTTTCATGGGCGGTCCTAACGCACGAGTCGGTTTGTTCGCGGCTTATTATGCCCCAACTTGGCCGCTCGCGTCCCAGAGCACGTTATCGGCGAGCGCGATCAGCACCTGCTGACAACGAACGATATCGGCATGGGGCACATATTCGTTGGGCTTGTGCGCGAGCGCGAGCGACCCGGGACCGTAGCTCATGCAATTGCGGTTACCTGTCTTGCCGGCAATGACAGCGGTGTCGGTGTAGCCGGTAAAGAAGCCGACGGTCGTGTCCGCCCCCGTCACGTCATCGGCGGCACGCTTGAGCGCGGCTAGAAGAGGAGAGCTTGGATCGCGCTCGATAGCGGGGCGGTCGCCTGTCACGGTGTAGCTTCCATGGCAGCCGGGGACCGCGGCTTCGGCAACGGCGATGGCCTGCTCTACCATGCGCGTCGCGGCGGCCGTATCGGTCGGCGGGGTCAGGCGCATGTCGACCCAGACTTTGGCGCGGTCGGGCACGACATAGGGGCGATATCCGCCCTCGATTTGGCCAAACGTGATGGTCGAAGGCCCCAGCTCATCGTGCGCGGGCAGCGCCATAAACGCGCGACGGAGCGAACACACGACCTCGGCCATGGCAGCGACGGCATCCGCGCCCTTCCAGGGCTGGCTCGCATGCGCCGTCACGCCAGTCATTTCAATCTCGAACCACGTACGCCCCTTGTGCGCCACCTGGATCTGTCCGTCGGTGGGTTCGGTGTCCAGCACCCATTCGCGCGAGCCGACCCAGCCGGCATCGATCGCGGCCTCTGAGCCGCGCATAAAGTCCTCCTCGTCGACCGAGCAAATGAGTGAGAAGCCACGGCGGGACAGCTCGCCTTCTGCCGCCACGCGCTCGAGCGTATGGACCAGTGCGGCAATGGCGCAGGCCAGGCCACCCTTCATATCGCAGGCACCGCGGCCATAGAGTTTATCGTTGCGCACGATCGCTCCGAGCGGCGGAATGTCCGCGTCCCAGCCATCGCCCAGTGTAACGGTATCCATATGGCAGATATAGACGAGCCGTGGCTCGTCGCTCAGTCCCGGCACGGTGACCATAAGGTTGCGGCGCCCGGGCAGCACCTCGAGTTCCTCAACCTGCACGGCATGGAGCACCGGATGGCTCAGCTGTGCCACCCGTTCCTCAACCAACGCTTTGATATAGCGCTCAATCTCGTCCTCATACGCACCCGGGTCTGAGCTGTCGATCCGCACGAGTCCTTGCGTAAGCCGCCAAGCAAAATCTGTATCAACCATAGGCACCTCACAGATAGTTAGGTCAACATACAGATTGTATGTCAAGAAGCGGCTCGGTGTATTTAATGGAGTGCTCACAAAAACGGGGGCGCCTCTCGTGCGAAAGGCGTCCCCGCGGGCATTCAATGTCAGTGACGGGCAGGCCACATGGGGAACTGCCCGTCAGATCAGCCGGCGCTATTTGATCACGCGCACGCGATACATCGACGGAATATGCTTGAGCGCCTCGATGGTGCTGCTGTCCAGGTGTTCATCGGTGTCGAACATGGTGTAGGCGTTCTCGCCGGCGGACTCGTTGGTCATACGCTGCACGTTGGCGTTGTCCTTGGCCAGGATGGCCGTGATCTGGCCGATCATGTTGGGCACGTTGGCGTGCAGGCAGGCGATGCGGCTCGCGGCGCGCGCCTTGCCCATGCTGCAGGCGGGGTAGTTGACGCTGTGCGCGATGTTGCCGTTCTCCAGGTAATCCTTGAGCTCGCTGATGGCCATATCGGCGCAGTTGGCCTCGGCCTCGCCAGTGCCGGCGCCCGAGTGCGTGGTGATAAACGTATTGGGCATCTTGACGGTCTTGGGCGTGGCAAAGTCGCAGCTAAACCAGCTGAGCTTGCCCGCGCGCAGGGCGGCGTCGACGGCGTCCTCGTCAATGATGGTTTCGCGCGCGTAGTTGATGAGCACGGCGTCCGGGGCCAGCAGGTTAATCTGCTCGGTGCTGATCATGCCGATGGTGTCTGCCTTGCTGGGCACGTGCACGGTGAGGTAGTCGCAGCCGCGGCAGAGGTCCTCGAGCGTGCCGACGCGCTGCACCTCGCGGCTCAGTACCCACGCGTGCTCAACGGAAATGAACGGATCGTAGCCGTAAACGTCCATGCCCAGATCGACGCAGGCGTTGGCGACCTTGGAGCCCACGTTGCCCAGACCGATGACGCCGATGCGCTTGCCCTTGAGCTCGCGGCCCACAAAGGCCTTCTTGGCCTTCTCGGCGTCGACCTGGATCTCGGGGTCGTCGGCGTTGTCGCGCACCCAGTTCATCGACTGCACGACGCCGCGGCTCGAAAGCACCAGCATGCCCAGGACGAGCTCCTTGACGGCGTTGCTGTTGGCGCCGGGGGAGTTAAAGACGACGACGCCCTTCTTGGCGTACTCCTCGACGGGGATGTTGTTGACGCCGGCGCCGCAGCGGGCGATGGCGCGGATGCCCTCGGGCAGCTCGTAGCCGTGCAGGTCGGTCGAGCGCATCAGGATCGCGTCGGCCTCCTCGGCGGTGCTTACAAACTCGTAGCCCTCGCCAAACTCGACTTTGCCGTCTTTAGTGATGTCGTCGATGGTCTTAATCTTACGCATGGAAAAACTCCTTAGCAGGTTTTGATCTAAACAGGGTGGTCTGAGGTGGCTGGTCGGCCCGCGGGTTGCGGGCTAGTTAGATCGCGGGCTCAAACCATGCTGCGCTTCGAAGTCCTTCATGTACGTGGCCAGTGCCTGCACGTCCTCCATGGTGACGGCGTTGTACACGCTGGCGCGCATGCCGCCGACGAGGCGATGGCCCTTGACGTTTTGGATCTGGTGCTCTGCCGCGCCCGCAACAAAGGCGGCGTCGAGCTCGGCGTCGCCGGTACGGAACGTGACGTTGGCGATGGAGCGGCTGTCCTCCTGCGCGATGCCATGGAACAGCTCGCTTTGCTCGAGCAGGTCGTAGAGCAGGTTGGCCTTGGCCCAGTTGCGCTCGGCCATGGCGGCAAGTCCGCCGGTCTGCTCGACCCAACGGAACACCTTGCCGCACACGTAGATGCCAAAGGTGTTGGGCGTGTTGAGCATGGAGCCCTTGGCGGCCTGGGTCTTAAGGTCCAGGTACTGCGGCGTCTGCGCAAAGGCCGGGCCGTCAGCGATCAGGTCGTCGCGCACGATAACCACGGTTACGCCCGCGGCGCCGGCGTTTTTCTGCGCGCCGGCGTAGATGAGTCCGTAGCGCTCGACGTCGAGCGGCTGCGACAAAAAGCAGCTCGAGACATCGGCGACCAGCGGTACGTCGCCGCAATCGGGCAGCTCGTGGAACATGGTGCCAAAGATGGTGTTGTTCTGGCAGACGTAGACGTAGTCGAGCCCGTCGCCCGCGGCCTCGGCGGCAATGTGCGCGTTGACGTCGGCCATGTCGGGGATGCGGTTGAAGTTGGCGTCCTCGGAGCTCGCGAGCAGCACGGCCTCGCCGTACTTGGCGGCCTCTTTGTACGCCTTGTTGGCAAAGTTGCCGGTCACGACGTAGCCGGCGCGGCCGCGGCGCATGAGGTTCATCGGGATGCCCGCAAACTGCAGCGTGGCGCCGCCCTGCAAAAACAGGACACGGTAGTTGTCGGGGATGCTCAGCAGGCGGCGTAGGGTTGCCTCGGCGTCGTCGATGATCTGCTGGTACATGCTAGATCGATGGCTCATCTCGAGCACGGACATGCCGCAACCGCGGTGGTCCATCATCTCGTCGGCGATCTCGGCGAGCACGCTTGTGGGCAGTGCAGCCGGGCCAGCTGAGAAGTTGTGCACACGTGCCATCTTCTAGTTCCCCCTCGTAGTCGTTTGAACGTTCGGGATACTTTAGCACAGTGGAGCGCC
>CAMQPJ010000127.1 GCA_947003675.1 uncultured Collinsella sp.
TTTTTATGGGGGTGGCTATGCCAAGCTGGAACATTCATATCGCTCAGACGGAGCGTTTGCTGGAGCGCACTGGTGCGCTTGGCAAGAGCGTTCGCGACCGCAATGCCTTTTTGTTTGGCTGCGTGGTTCCGGATATCTTCGTGGGCTATATGGTCCCTGGCATCGCCGATCCCATCCCGTACCGCATTACGCACTTTGCCAAGCCTGAGCCCATCCCTAAGCCTCGTGAGCATGAGTTCTGGGATACCTACGTGGCACCGTTGCTTAAAAGTTCGCCCACCGGTGCGCCGGCCGCGGCGACCTCGATTATCGAGGAACGCGAGCGGCTGAACCGCGTGCACTATCCCCAGCGCTACAAGGATGCCGAGCCGGTTGCCGGTCCCGGCGCCTGTGAGTTCTCGCTTGCGTCCGAAGATGTGGCGCAGTCGCTGCTCGATTTAACACTGGGCGTCTGGTCGCATCTGGTGGCCGACACGGTTTGGAATACGCGTGTGAATCAGTACCTGGAGGCGCATGGCGGCAAGCCGTGTGAGGAGTTCCGCATTAAAAAGCAAGGCGACTTTGACTGGTTTGGCAAGACGCTGGGCATTGTTTCCATCCCGCGTGCGACCGATCGCCTGTATACCGCTGCGACGCGTTTTGGGCAGTATCCCATCCATAAGGAGTATGTGCTCAAGACCATCGGTGTCATGCACGAGATCGTGCGCGAAAACCCCGGCGAGCCCGATCATCCGCCGTATCGCCTGCTAACCGAGAAGTTCTTCGACGCAACGTTTACCGAGGTCATCGAGCTGACCGAGGCGGGATTTGCGGCTCGCGTTGCTGCTTCTGACGTTCCCGCAGTCCCTCTGATCGCTAGCTGCTAGCCGGCCGGCTTGACGGCGAACAGCTCATCCCAATCGACCAATAGCTCCCGTCGAAGGGTTTCTGCGGCGGTGCGTTCCTGATCGGTCTTTGGGATGTAGGGGAGCCCCGCCTTTTTATGGATGAGCTCGGCGATGTTGTTAAAGCTCTTCGTGTCTTTGATTTGCTCATAGGTTATCTGGATAACGTCATAGCCCATGCTTGTGAGGGCGGTGGTGCGCTCGGCATCAGAGAGACTTGCGGCTTCGCCACCGTGGGCGGAACGGCCTTGGCATTCCAAGATGACGCCCATGCTGTTGGTGGCACTTTCGATGAGGATATCGGCGTAGCAGCAGGTTTTGTCATACAGTGAGCGCGCGGCGTCGCTGAGTGGGATGCGCACGTTGTTTGCGATGTTGATGCCCATGCCGCCCTCGTTGCGGGGGAGCGAGACAAGCATGGAAGTCTGTACTTCGAAGGGCGAGGCGGTCTGCCCCGTCATGTGCTCGGCCGCCCAGCGCAGTTGTTTAACGCCGCGCAGGCCTGCGGCCTGCTTGGTGAACGCGGCGATATCCGCTGCGGAAAGAAGCGGCGTGCGATTCCACAAGTTGGTGCCATTGCCTTTGGTGTCGACAACACGCTCCCAGCCACAGTTGGGTGGAATGAGCTTAAGCGAAATGGCTTCATCGAGTTGTTGTTGCGTTCGCTCGCAGGGCTTAAACACTGCAAAGGAGCCGCACATCTCGTAGCAAGCCATGAGTAACTGGTTGCGTGAGACCTGCGTAGCAAGGTTGAGCAGCGTAAACTCGGGCGACGTGACATCAAATCCATGCTCAGTCTGCCTAAACGACCCAGGAGGCGGCTCTTGGGTTAGCAGACGGCTATGAAATAGCTTTCCGTTCGCGCGCTGTTTTCTTTCGCCCACGAATCTCCAAACTGGTGTGCCGAGCAAGTCTTTAAATACTGGTTGTTTTGAGTAATGCACCAAGCGATGGTCATGGTCGGGCGGCAGGATTGCCGGATAGAGTCCTAGTATCTGGGGCGGGATGCGATAGTACTGAAAAGCTGTGGGTCCGCAAGCGAGAAATGACATGGCAATCCGATCGTTCGAGCGTTGTTTGGGCTAGAAAGGCTATCGGTTTCGGAAGTGCGGGGAAAAAGACAAACAGGCAAAGCACAAGCGGTATTTGAGCCAACTTTATCAGGGGTTTTGTTGAAATAAAAGGGCTTGTGCTCGGAGGTAAGCAATTTTTCCCCGCACTTCCGAAAACGCGGTCGATCTGACTCTTGCTAAAACGATTTAGCAGCGTCGGTTAAGGTGTGGGTTTGCTACCGGGCGAACACTTTTAGCGCTTGGGGCTTTATTTTTTGGGCCTCGGAGGGCGGATTTCGCGCTTTTGGTAAAGAAATGGGTGCGTGTCATGCCGTGCGGTAGGCATCGGCGCACAGAAAAAGGGCCCGGAAGGCTTTGCCTTCCGGGCCCTTTGCAATGCAAGTGTGCTTGCAAGTGCGATTTAGCGCACCTGAGCGACGTAAGCGACGTTGGTCGAGGAGACCTTGTCCTCGAGCTGGACGCTCATACGGGGATCGCCGGCGGTAGCGACGGTCAAATCGCCAGTCTTGACGTAGCCGAGCTCCTTAGCGGTCTCGATCGCCTTGACGATCGTGCCGTTGACGGTGCCCTGGGTAATCTCGGCCTGGTGCGGGATAACGCCCCAGTACATGATCATCTGCTGGACGGCCCACTCGTGGCGGGAGAACGCGCAGATCGGCATGTTGGGACGGAAGTGCGAGATCAGGCGAGCGGTACGACCGGTGGTCGTGGGCACGGTGATGCACTTGGCGCCAACGGTGGTGGCCATGTTCACAGCGGACATACCCACAACGTTGTTGACGACGCGGGTGCCGTGAGCGTCAGCCGGAACCTCGAGCGGAGCGTGAGCCGGGAGGTACTTCTCGGTCTCGAGAGCAATGCTGGCCTGCATCTTGACGGCCTCGACCGGGTACTTGCCGGCAGCGGACTCGCCGGACAGCATGACGGCGTCGGTGCCGTCGTAGATGGCGTTAGCAACGTCGGCAACCTCGGCGCGCGTCGGGCGCGGGTTCTGCTGCATGGAGTCGAGCATCTGCGTAGCGGTGATAACGGGCTTGTAGGCCGCGTTGCACTTGGCGATGATCTCCTTCTGGATGTGCGGAACGAGCTCGGGCTTGATCTCGATGCCCAGGTCGCCACGGGCGACCATGATGCCGTCGGAAGCCTCGAGAATCTCGTCGAAGTTCTCGACGCCCAGGGCGCACTCGATCTTCGGGAAGATCGTCACGTGCTCGCCGCCGTTCTCGCGGCAAAGCTCGCGGATGCCGCGGACGGACTCGCCGTCACGGATGAAGGAAGCGGCGATGTAGTCGATGTTCTCGGTCAGGCCAAAGAGGATGTCCTGACGATCGCGCTCGGTGATGGCGGGCAGCGAGATGTTGACGTTGGGCATGTTGACGCCCTTGCGCTCGCCGATCAGGCCGTCGTTCTTAACGACGCAGGTCATGTCCTGGCCGTCGACGGACTCGACCTCGAGGGCAACCAGACCGTCATCGATCAGGATAAGGGAGCCCTTCTCGACCTCGGAGGGCAGAGCCAGGTAGTCGAGGGAGATGTGCTCAGAGGTGCCGTGGAAATCTTCGGACGTGGGCTGAGCGGTGACGACGATCTTGTCGCCGGTCTTGACGGCAACCTTCTTGCCGTCGACCAAAAGGCCGGTGCGGACCTCGGGGCCCTTGGTGTCGAGCAGGATGCCGACGGGCATGCCGAGCTCCTTGGAAATACGACGGACGCGCTCGATGCGACCGTGGTGCTCGTCGTAGGATCCGTGCGAGAAGTTAAAACGGGCGACGTTCATGCCCGCCTTGATCATCTCGCGGATGGTCTCGTCGCTATCGCAGGCGGGACCCATGGTGCATACAATCTTGGTGCGCTTGTACATTCAGACCTCCATCTGACATCGTCTTGCGCTGATAGATAAACCATAAGAAATTAAACTGAGATGATTATAACGAAATGCCGACCGAATACCTCAAAAAATCGACCGTATGCCGAATTAGAAGTTCATTTTTTGCGGTAAAAACGGTATATGAAAAATCTTTACCAACCGTTCTGACCGCTGCTATCTGGGCGATATTTCAGTTTGATGATGCACCGAAGAAAAAACGTTTTATCAATGTTGAGCATCACACGGTCTGCATCGTTGCACTCGAGCCGTGTTTCCAATTGGAATGTTTTGGCTAGACGCGCCGCTTTGGGGTACCATAGCCCCACTATCAACTGCCGCTCAGCACGGCAGCCTTGATGAGCCCTTGCCCTTCTCCTGGGAATTATGATCGGGCATCAATCTGCTGAGTGGCCCGAATCCCAGGAGGGGACTCTATATGCAAAAGGAATACCTGTCCGCCGCGGCGGAGGTGCTCAGCGACCAAGGTGTCGATGAGAACCTCGGCCTGAGCAACGACGAGGCGTCGTCGCGCCTTGCCAAGACAGGCCCTAACAAGCTCGAGGAAGCCGAGAAGACGCCGCTATGGAAGCGTTTCTTTGAGCAGATGGCCGACCCCATGGTCATCATGCTGATCGCGGCCGCGGTTATCAGTGCGCTCACGGGCATGGTCAAGGGCGAGCCCGACTTTGCCGATGTCGCCATCATCATGTTCGTCGTTATCGTCAACTCGGTGCTGGGCGTGGTCCAGGAAGCCAAGAGCGAGGAGGCCCTCGAGGCCCTGCAGGAGATGAGCGCGGCGCAGTCCAAGGTACTGCGCGACGGCAAGCTCGTGCTCCTGCCGAGCGCCGAGCTCGTGCCCGGTGACGTGATCATGCTCGAGGCGGGCGACTCCGTCCCGGCCGACTGCCGCGTGCTCGAGAGCGCCACGATGAAGAT
>CAMQPJ010000128.1 GCA_947003675.1 uncultured Collinsella sp.
TCATGCGCTACAAGTACACCTTTGGCATTATCGGCATCATCCTGCTGATGCTGCCGATCTTTTTCGGCACCACGATCTCGGGCTCCAAGCTGTGGATTCGCATCGCGGGCTTCACCATCCAGCCCGGCGAGTTCGCCAAGGTCTTCATCGTCCTGTTCCTGGCAGGCTATCTGGCCGAGAACCGTGAGCTGCTCTCCATCTCCAACCGCAAGATCCTGGGCCTCAAGATTCCGCGCCTCCGCCTGCTGCTGCCGCTGTTTGCCGTGTGGGGCGTGTGCCTGCTCATCGTCGTCTTCGAACGCGACCTGGGCTCGGCCGTCCTGTTCTACACCATCTTTTTGCTGATGCTCTATGTTGCCACGGGACGCTTTTCGTACGTCATCATCGGCCTTGCGCTGCTGGCCGTTGGAGCCGTGGGCGCCTACAAGTTCCTGTCTCACGTGCAGGTGCGCTTTCAGGTCTGGGTCGATCCGTTTAAGGACGCCCAGGGCCAGGGCTACCAGATTGTCCAGTCGCTCTTCTCGCTCGCCGACGGCGGCCTGGTTGGCGTCGGCATTGGCAACGGCATGGCAAACAACATCCCCGTCGTCGAGTCCGACTTTATCTTCTCGGCCATCGGCGAGGAAATGGGCCTTTTGGGCGGCGGCGCCGTGCTCATCCTGTTTATGCTTTTTGCCGTGCGTGGCCTCACCACGGCCGCCCGCGCCAAGTCCGACCTTGCCGCCTTTAGCGCGACCGGCCTTACGGCGGCCATCAGCTTCCAGGCATTCTTAATCGTTGGCGGCGTAACCCGCCTGATCCCGCTGACCGGCGTCACCCTGCCCTTTATGAGCCAGGGTGGCTCCTCGCTGCTGGCGAGCTTTATCATCGTCGCGCTGCTGCTGCGCGCCGGCGACGAGGCAACCGGACGCGAAGCCGAGCTCACCGGCACCGGCACCATGGCCGCCATCACCGATGACCAGGTCGCATCCGCTGCCGCCCCGACCGGTACGCGTTTTGCCAACGCATCTTCCTACAGCCACGGCAACCACTCCGCGGGTTCTCGCATGCGTCGTCGCCTGCTCGACACGCCTGAGTCCGGCGTGCTCGGCCGCGTGGCACTTGCCAACCGTCTGACTCGTGCCGTGCTTGCCTTCACGGCGCTGTTCGCCATCCTTATCGGCAACCTCACCTATGTCCAGGTCATCAAGGCGAAGGACTATCAGGACATGCCGACCAACAACCACACCATCGCACGCTCCAAGTACATCCAGCGTGGCTCCATCATCACGTCCGACGGCGTGACACTAGCCGAGTCGCTGCAACAGGAGGACGGCACCTACGCCCGCTCCTATCCCAACGGCAACATGGCCGCGCACATGGTGGGCTACGTGAGCCAGCAATACGGCACTGCCGGCATCGAGAGCGTCATGAACGATACGCTCACCGGGTCCAAGGATTACTCCAGCTGGAACAACGCCATCGCGTCGCTCGCGGGGCAGACCCAGCCGGGCAATACCGCCAAGCTCACCATCGACTCGCGCATCCAGACGGCTGCCGAGCAGGCGCTCAAGGGCTTTAAGGGCGCTGTGGTGGTCATGGATCCGCGCACCGGTGCGGTCCTTGCGTGCGCGAGCTCGCCCACCTACGACAACACCAACATCGACGCGTTGCTCCAGTCGGGCGGCGGCGAGGACGGCTCCATGTACGACCGTGCCATGGACGCGCTTTACACCCCGGGCTCGACCTTTAAGGTCGTCACACTCTCCGCGGCGCTCGAAACCGGCACCGCCAGCCTTACCAGCACGTACCAGGCGCCCGGCTCCATGGACATCGGCAACGCGCCGGTCACCAACTCTGCCAACGAGAGCTACGGCACCATCAGCCTGCAGCAGGCCTTCGCCGTGTCGTCCAACGTCGTCTTTGGCCAGGTGGCCAACGAGGTCGGTGCCAGCTCGCTCGTCCAGTTTGCCAATGCCTTTGGCTACGGTCAAAAGCTCGGTCAGGATCTGACCACCGCGGCTTCCATCATGGCCGACCCGTCGCTTATGACCGAGTGGGAGACCGCTTGGGCAGGCGCCGGCCAGCCCGTCGGCATGGACCACACGCCTGGCCCGCAGACCACCGTTATGCAGAATTGCGTGATTGCTGCGGCTATCGCCAACAGCGGCGTAGTCATGGATCCGTTCTTTGTGTCCCAGATACTCGCCCCGGACGGAACCGTGGTTAAGACCACGCAGTCCCGCTCGCTGGGCCAGGCTGTCAGCTCTGCCACGGCCGACCAGGTTAAGCAGGCCATGCTCGCCGTCGTCCAGTCCGGTACCGGCACCGATGCCCAGATTCCGGGCGTCAAGGTTGCCGGCAAGACCGGTTCGGCCGAGACCGGCGGCACCAACGTCAACTCTATGTTTGTTGGCTTTGCACCTTACGATTCACCCACGGTTGCCATCTCGGTGGCCTTGGAGGATTACGACAAACACGACGTCGAGGCGGCCAAGATTGCCGGCATCGTCCTGACCGCGGCGCTCGCCGCACAGGGAGCGTGATGCCCATGATCAAAGCGGATACTTATGGCGCGCCGCGGCCGATGAGCTAGCGGCAACGCTCCACACGGCCCCAGCGGCCACACATTTGGTACTACACACATCGTTGAGCGAATAGTTATGTTAGGAGCAGGAATGGAACAGAGGGTCCTCGGGGGAAGATACCTCCTCAAGGATAAGGTGGGAACGGGCGGTATGGCGACCGTCTTCCGTGCACAGGATCAGGTCCTCGACCGCACGGTTGCCGTCAAGATCATGCTGCCGCAGTATGCCGGCGATGCCACCTTCGCCGCCCGCTTTAAGCAGGAGGCCCAGGCAGCTGCCGGCCTGTCCTCCCCCTATATCGTGGGCGTCTACGACTGGGGCAAGGATGGCGATACCTACTACATCGTCATGGAGTACCTGCGCGGTACCGACCTTAAGAGCGGCATCAAGAGCCACGGCGCCCTCGATCCAAAGAAGGTCGCGCAGATCGGCTCGCAGATCAGCTCCGCGCTTTCGGTCGCCCACAAGCACGAGATCATCCACCGCGACATTAAGCCGCAAAACATCATGGTGCTGCCCGACGGCAACATCAAGGTCATGGACTTTGGCATCGCGCGCGCAAAGAACAGCCACCTCACGCAGGACAACAATGTACTGGGCACCGCCCACTACGTAAGCCCCGAGCAAACGCGCGGCCAGGACCTCGGTCCCACTTCGGATATCTACTCGCTGGGTGTCGTCATGTACGAGTGCGCCACCGGTCGCGTCCCCTTTGACGGCGACGACGCCATCTCAGTTGCGCTCAAGCAGGTAAACGAACTGCCGGTTCCGCCGAGCCAAGTCAACTCCGGCGTCGATGCCGATCTGGAGCGCATCATCCTCAAGTGCATGGAAAAGGACCCGGCGAACCGCTTCCAGACGGCAGACGAGCTGCGCCAGGTGCTCAACAACTACCTGTCCGGCCGCGCCGTCAACGTCTCCGAGCCCACGCGCATCATTGGCGCCGCGGGCGACCTGGGCGCTACCAAGACCCGTGAGCTGTCTGACTCCACGCGCGCTATGGTTCGCCCCGTATCGGGCGTAAGCGGACAGACCAACCCCCGCAGCGCCGTCTCGGGTTCCACCGGTTCCTACGAGGTCGATCAGCCCAAGTCCAACAAGAACAAGATTATCGCCGCCGTAGTCGCCGCAATCGCCGTGGTTGGCGTTGTGGTGGCCTTCGCCACCGGGCTCTTTGGGGGCGAGCAGGTTACGGTGCCCGATGTGCTTAACAAGGACCAGCAGACCGCTATCGAGCTGATCAAGGAGGCCGGCCTTGAGGTCGGAACTGTCGACCAGAGCTATAACGACGATGTCGACGAGGGCAAGGTTGCCGAGCAGACCCCCAACGGCAACACTAAGAAGCCCAAGGGCTCCAAGGTGAACCTGGTGATCTCCAAGGGCCCCAAGCCCTCCGAGAAAGTTGAGGTTCCGCAGCTCGTCGGCCTAACCAAGGACCAGGCCGAGGCCGCGCTGGCAAGCGTGGGCCTGAAGGGCAACGCAACCGAGGAGGCCAACGAGGCCGACGAAGGCCAGGTCTTTGAGCAGGGCACTGATGCCGGCAAGGAAGTCGAGAAGGGCACGACCATCTCGTATAAGGTCTCCAGCGGTCCTGACACCACCTCCGTCCCCGATCTGACCGACATGACCGAGGCCCAGGCACGCAACGCTCTCGACATGGCTGGCTTTGGCGTCGACGTGAGCTACCAGGAAAACGACTCGGTTACCGAGGGCACCGTAATTAGCTGGAACCCTAGCGGCAAGCAGAAGCCCGGTGCCACGATCACCGTCGTCATCGCCAAGAAGTCCGGCAAGGCCAGCGTCCCGGGTAACCTGTACGGCAAGAGCATCTCCGCCGCCGTCACCGCGCTCAACAACGCCGGTTTCTACAACATCGCATTCTGCGATCAGAACGGCAACCCCGTGAGCGGCAACGAAAACGCCACCGTTACGGGCGTCTCCCCCACCGGCAAGCAGTCCACCGACAGCACGATCACGCTGACGGTTTCCATCTCCGGTTCCGGCGACGACTCCGAGTCTAGCAACTAACGTCGATCGCTTGTTGCTCCGAGCGGCTTAGACCGCAAACACATTCGCTCAGAAGCGCCCCCGGGGGCCCCCCCGCAGCGGGCGGGGTTTTTTTTTTTTGGGGTTTGGCGCCCCGGGTGTAAGCGGGCTGTTAAACGAAAAGACCCCGCCCCCGGGCGG
>CAMQPJ010000129.1 GCA_947003675.1 uncultured Collinsella sp.
CGCCGTGGCTGATGGCGACGGTGTAGGGGTCGTCCAGGCTGCACTGCGACAGCCATGGGGACAGGTTGGACGAGATGCGGGTGCGCACCAGGCGGCTCTGATGGCGACCGATGGTGTTGAACGTCAGCGTGGGCGCATCGGGCGTGGCGTCGACGATGTCACCGTAGGGCACCAGGCCGAGCTTGACCAGGGCCTGGAAGCCGTTGCAGATGCCCAGCATCAGGCCATCGCGGGCCTTGAGCAGGTCGCGGACAGCCTCGGTGACCTCGGGAGCGCGGAAGAACGCCGTGATGAACTTGGCGGAGCCGTCGGGCTCGTCGCCGCCCGAGAAGCCGCCGGGGATCATGACGATCTGGCTTGCACGGATGCGGCGGGCAAGCTCGTGGGTGCTCTCGGCGACCGCCTCGGGCGTGAGGTTGTTGATCACGAAGGTGTCGGCCTCGGCACCGGCGGCACGGAAGGCGCGGGCGCTGTCGTACTCGCAGTTGTTGCCAGGGAACACAGGGATGATCACGCGCGGGCGGGCGATCTTGGCGCCGCCGTACACGTGAATGTCCTTGGCGCGGAAGTCGATGGTCTCGACCTCGGGGGTCTCGCCGGCGCTGCGGTAGGCAAAGACGCCCTCGATGCCGCTTTCCCAGGCTTCCTGGAGCTCGGCGAGCTCGATGACCTCGGAGCCGGTGTCGATGACATAGCCCTCGACGGTGGTGCCCAGGGGCTCGACGACAACGCCGTCGGCGACCTCGGGCAGCTCGGCGTCCTCGGCGAGCTCGACGATAAAGCTGCCGTAGAGCGGGGTGAAGAGGCTCTCCACGTCCACATCCTCGGCAAGCTCGATACCGATCTGGTTGCCAACGCACATCTTAAAGAGGCTCTCGGCGCCGCAGCCGTAGCCGGGCGTGGAGACAGCCAGGGCGTCGCCGGTGGCGGTGAGCGCCTCGACG
Organism: uncultured Collinsella sp.; assembly: GCA_947003675.1. Taxonomy (GTDB): domain Bacteria; phylum Actinomycetota; class Coriobacteriia; order Coriobacteriales; family Coriobacteriaceae; genus Collinsella. The sequence goes on from CAMQPJ010000129.1 coordinate 945, forward strand.
GCGTCAAACGCGGCGAGCAGCTGCTGGGCGTCAGGGCGGTAGTCCTCGCCATAGGTGGCGGGGGCGATGCGTACGACGCGATGCGTCAGGCCCTTGAACTCAGGGGAGACGGCGCGCGCCGCGCGGCCCACGGCCACAGCGAAGCTGATCAGGGTCGGCGGAACGTTGAGCTCGCCGGCCTCGTCCTCAAACGAGCCGCTCATGGAATCCTTGCCACCGATGGCACCGGCACCCAGGTCGACTTGGGCCATGAGGGCGCCCAGGACGGCTGCCGTGGGCTTGCCCCAGCGCTCGGCCTCGGTGCGCAGGCGCTCGAAGTACTCCTGGAAGGAGAGGTAGGCGCGCTTGTGCTCAAAGCCGGCAGCCACGAGCTTGGCGATGGACTCGACCACGGACAGGTAGGCGCCCGCAAACTGGTCGGCTTCCATCAGGTAGGGGTTGAAGCCCCATGCCATGGCGCTTGCCGTGGTGGTCTCGCCGTCCACGGGGAACTTGGCGACCATGGCCGAGCTCGGGGTGAGCTGCGTCTTGCCGCCAAAGGGCATGAGCACGGTTGCGGCACCGATGGTGGAGTCGAAGCGCTCGGAAAGGCCCTTGTTGGAGGCAACGTTGAGGTCGGTGACAAGCGAGGTCATGCGCTCGGCAAGCGTGGTACCGGCCCAGCTGGGCTGCCACACGCTGCGGGCGCACACGTGGGCGACCTGGTGCTTGGGCGCGCCGTTGGAGTTGAGGAACTCGCGGGACAGATCGACGATAGCAACGCCGTTCCAGGCCATGCGCATGCGCGGCTCGGCGGTAACCTCGGCGATGACGGTCGCCTCGAGGTTCTCCTCGGCGGCGTAGCCCATGAACTCCTCGACGTCACCGTCGGCGACGGCGCAGGCCATGCGCTCCTGGGACTCGGAAATGGCGAGCTCGGTGCCGTCCAGGCCGTCGTACTTCTTGGTCACGGTGTCCAGGTCGACATACAGGCCGTCGGCAAGCTCGCCCACGGCGACCGAGACGCCGCCGGCGCCAAAGTCGTTGCAACGCTTGATCAGGCGGCAGGCGTCGCCGCGGCGGAAGAGGCGCTGCAGCTTGCGCTCGACCGGGGCGTTGCCCTTCTGGACCTCGGCACCCGAGGTCTCGATGGACTCGGTGTTCTGGGTCTTGGAGGAGCCGGTGGCACCGCCGATGCCGTCACGGCCGGTGCGGCCGCCCAGCAGGATGATCTTGTCGGTGGGGGCGGGGCACTCGCGGCGCACATGGTTTGCCGGGGTAGCGCCCACGACGGCGCCGACCTCCATGCGCTTGGCCACGTAGCCGGGGTGATAGAGTTCGTTGACCTGGCCGGTGGCAAGGCCGATCTGGTTGCCGTAGCTGGAGTAGCCGGCGGCAGCGGTGGTTACGAGCTTGCGTTGCGGCAGCTTGCCCTCGAGCGTCTCGGAGACGGGGACGGTGGGGTCGCCGGCGCCGGTGACACGCATGGCCTGGTACACGTAGCTGCGGCCCGAAAGCGGGTCGCGGATGGCGCCGCCCACGCAAGTGGCGGCACCGCCGAAGGGCTCGATCTCGGTCGGGTGGTTGTGGGTCTCGTTCTTAAACAGGAACAGCCAGTCCTGGTCCTCGCCGTCGACATCGACCTTCACCTTGACGGTGCAGGCGTTGATTTCCTCGGACTCATCGACATCGGTCATGACGCCGGTCTTCTTAAGGTACTTAGCGCCGATGGTGCCCATGTCCATGAGGCAGACGGGCTTGGCGTCGCGGCCGAGTTCGTGGCGCATCTCCATGTAGCGGTCGAAGGCCTGCTGCACCACGGCGTCGTCGATCGTCACGTCGTCTAGGACGGTGCCGAAGGTGGTATGGCGGCAGTGATCGGACCAATAGGTGTCGATCACGCGGATTTCGGTGATGGTGGGGTCGCGATCCTCATCGCGGAAGTACTGCTGGCAGAAGGCGATGTCTGCCTCGTCCATGGCAAGGCCGCGATCGGCGATAAAGGCGGCAAGGCCGGCCTCATCGAGCTCGCGGAAGCCGTCGAGCACCTCGACGGGCTGGGGCTCGGGGGTCTCCATGTACAGCGTCTCGGGCAGGTCGAGCGAGGCGATACGCGCCTCGACGGGGTTCACCACGTAGTGCTTGATGGCCTCGATGGCGGCTTCGTCCAGAGCGCCCGAGATCATATAGACCTTGGCGGAGCGCACGGCGGGGCGCTCGCCCTGGCTGATGAGCTGCACGCACTCGCTGGCGGAGTCGGCGCGCTGGTCAAACTGGCCAGGCAGGAATTCGACGGCAAAGACGGCGCCATCGCTTGCGGGGAGCTCGTCGTAGGTCACATCGACCTGGGGCTCGCTAAAGACGGTCGGCACGCAGGAGCGGAAAAGCTCCTCGTCGATGCCCTCGACGTCGTAGCGGTTGATGATCCTCAGGGCCTCGATGCCCTTGATGCCGAGAATTTCGGTCAGCTCGCCCTTGAGCTGCTGAGCCTCGACGTCGAACCCGGGTTTCTTCTCCACGTAGATACGAGAGACCATTGGTTCCTGCCTTCCTGATCGGTTGGGCGTACGGTACGGTATGCGGCAGCGGTCGGTTTGCGGGGTCTGCCCTGCGGTCGCCTTGAGCCACATGTTTGTAAACCTCACTATGATACGACAGCTCGTGGCGCGTTGAGGACGGCGAGGGTGCTACAGTGAAGCGCAAACAAGAGAAAGGCATCACATGGCATTCGTTTCACTCGCCATCATCGCGCTCGTGGCCTTTGCAAGCCCCTTCATCGCCTCGGCGATTCCCGGAAAGCCCGTTCCCGAGACGGTCTTTTTGCTCGTGTTCGGTGCGGTGCTGGGACCCCATATGCTCGGCGTCATCCATGTAGATGCCGAGGTCTCGCTGGTGTCCGAGCTGGGTCTGGCCTTTTTGTTCCTGCTTGCCGGCTTTGAGATCGACCCTAAGAACATTACGGGTGTGGAGGGGCGCTACGGCTTGGCGACGTGGGCCGTCACGTTTGGCATCGCCTGGCTTGCCGTGCGCTTTACGCCGTGGTTCTCGGTCAGCCATTTCGACGGTATCGCCGTGACGCTCGCCCTCACTTCCACGGCGCTCGGCACGCTTGTGCCCATCATGCGCGAGCGCTCGCTCACCGGCACGCGCGTTGGCGACTCGATTCTCGCGTATGGCACTTGGGGCGAGCTCGGTCCCGTGCTCGCCATGTCGGTGCTGCTGTCTGCCCGCACCGGCATCCAGACGCTCGTGATTCTTGGCCTGTTTGCTGTGGTCTGCGTGCTGCTGGCCGTGGTCCCAAGTCGTTCCAGGCGCGTCGGCAGCCGCTTCTTTTCGTTTGTCGAGGAACGCGCCGATACCACGTCGCAGACCTTCGTGCGTCTGACGGTGCTCATCCTGGTCACGCTCGTGGCGTTCTCGGCCATCTTTGACCTCGACATCGTGTTGGGTTCTTTTGCCGCCGGCTTTGTCCTGCGCTATATCATCCCCGAGGGCAACCATACGCTCGAGACCAAGCTCGACGGCCTGGCCTACGGCTTTTTGATTCCGGTGTTCTTTACCGTATCGGGCGCAAAGATCGACCTGACGGCCGTGGCGTCGCGCCCGGGCTTGCTCGCGGGCTTTATCGTGGCGTTGCTGATTATTCGTGCCGTGCCCATCCTCGTCTCTATGGGCATTTGTCCTGCGACGCGCGATGTGTCGGCGTATGGCCGCATTACCGTGGCCCTGTACTGCACCACGGCGCTGCCGATCATCGTTGCCGTGACAAGCGTTGCCGTCAACGCGGGCGCGCTGTCGCAAGATATTGCGTCGGTCATGGTTGCCGC
>CAMQPJ010000130.1 GCA_947003675.1 uncultured Collinsella sp.
ATTGAAGGGAGTAGGCGAGTGCCTCAACAAGGGAAAGCGCGACGAGAAAGGGGCCTGAGAGCAACAGCATGCCAGCCGTATGGAAGAAAAGCAGCAGCACGCCCACTTGAATCGAGAACTTCTTTCCAAAGAAATCGCCTATCAGCCCTGTTGGCAGCTCGAGGACGACCGTTGCAATGTTAAACAGGGCTTGATAAAGCGCGATTTCCGTGACAGACATTCCTTTCTCCGCAAGGAAAAGTAGAAACACTCCCCGATTTAAAACAAATCCCGCGAGAACGAAAAAGGCGGAATAGATGTGCAGCTGCGCAGTGGCATTCTTATTCATTTGGCACTTCCATCAACTAATTATGTCAGGCCACTCGCTACTGACTCGAAGCCTGAAGTGTTCACAGTTGCTGTGGAGAGCGGTAAAGCTTTTGAACAGGGTATCAATGGAATACATCCGAAGCGTTTTCGGCAGCATCATCGGCGAAGGCGGGATTAGCCTTTACACGGCGCTCACCCTCGATGTATTTGACGATTTGATCAATCGTCTGGTTGGCGTGGCTCTTGAGCTTGCGCTCATAGAAGAAGAGGCCGAGCTTGCCGCGCGTGCCAGACGTGTTGCCACCCACACCCTGAAAATCCTCGGTATAGGTGAGCTCGCAGGCACCATCGCCAGCAGGTACAGCCTCATAGCGCATGGTATTGATGCCCGCCGCATACTGAAAACGGACCTCATAGAGGCACGGGTAGTCAAAGTGCTTGATCTTAACCTTGATCGCCGTGCCCTTGGCCTTGCCTTTTGCGGACTGGGCGCGTTTCTCGTACTTATAGCCATTGAGCTTGTTGCGACTGGGACGCTTGCCCGTGGCGTTCTCGATATCCTGCATGATGGACCCCGCCAGAGCGTCAAAAAGCTCCTCCGGCGTCACCTTAAGCGTTTTGGTGAGCTGCATGATGGCTCCTTATTCGTTTGAACCGTTCGAGCCATTGTACCGCCCCAGGCTCTCCCATGCGTTGCGGTGAAATGCGGACTGTTTGGCGGCTTTTTTGGTCAAAACAGTCCGTATTCCACCGCAAGTTATCTGAGGACTAGAGGTTGTAGGTGACCACCTGAGGCTCGGCGGGTTCGACGAAGATGGTTGGATTCGCCTGCTCCACGCGAACGAACTTGACGGTCACGGCCCCAAAGCCCGCCTTGTGCAAAACATCAGCGTAGACGCGCGCCTGCAGGGCGTGCTTCTCCTGCAGCTGTTCCGGCGTCTCGTCCGGTGTGCCGCCCGTCTTGTAGTCGATGACCAGCGCGCATGACGAATCCGCCGGGTTCGTCGCCAAAGCGTCGATGGCGCCCTCGGCATAGGCACCGTAGCGAGCGATGTCCTCGTCCTCGCAGCCCAGCGAAAAGAACGGCACCTCGGCGCGAACGCACGGCCACGCGAGCAGGTCGGCACGAACAGCCGACTTGAGCCAGCGGTCCAGGGCGACGTCGAAGCGTTCGCGCTGCTCCGGCGTCAGGCACCACAGGCGCGCCAGCGCATCGGCACGCTCAGCGGGCAGCGCATCGGCACCCATCTCGATGAGCCACTGGCAGGCGGCGTGGAAGGCCGAGCCCAGCGCCATGGGGTTGCCGGCGAGCTCAACGGTGGCCACGTCTGCATCCGTCATCTCGGAACCATCCGACTCCGCATCATCGCCGGCCTCGTCCATGGGCACGCGTGCCTCGGCGGCACGGTCCTCGGACTCGGCATGCAGCGCCGCGGCAATTGACGAGTAGCTGTACGAATCGCGCTCCGGATACGGGCAGGTGCCCATGCGCACGCCCGCCGCCTGGGGATACACGAGCTCAAACGCATCGGGATCGGGGTCGGCAGGACCGGGGACGATTGTACTGGCCGAATCGTCGACAGTATCTGTATCGACATCGCCGCGAACAAGCCTGCCCTCGGCATCCAGCGAAGCGTTGGCCTCAAACGCCTGCTCGCCAAAGGTAAAGTTCGCGAGCGAAATGAGCTCGTAGTCGCCCGGCCGGGAGTTGTCGAACACCAGGCGGTCGGCATCGAGCTGCGGCATGTCCAGAGCGTCGGTCGGCAGAATACGGCGCAGCACGTCATAGGTCAGATCGGTCTCGACGTCGAAGGTCGGCGCCGCCACCTTGCCGCGGCTCACGCCGGCATCCATCGCCAAAATCACCAACTCTCGCGCACGCGTCATGGCGACATAGAGCAAACGAGCCCGCTCTTCGAGCGAAAGCTGCAGGTCGTCGTTGCGCAGGCGAGCAAATGCCTCGGCGGGAGAACCCGTCGCGCAGACGTCCTCCATGAGCTCCGGCGGCAGCCACAGCGACGTGCCCTTGCCCTTAAACGCATGCTCAAACTGCTTTTTAACGTCGTCGCCCTTCACAAAGGTTCCGTCGGCGAGCTTAACGCCGTCGAAGCGTGCCGGCAGCGCCACGACCTGCGCTCCGCCCTCGACGCGACCCATCTGTGCCGCACCCGAGGACTTACGCACGCCAAAGCACTCGGCGACCGCCACGACCGGATATTCCAGACCCTTGGAGGCATGCACCGTCATGATGCGCACCGCGCCGTCGCCCTCCTCGTTGAGGGCACCCGGGGCTTCCTTGCCCGCTAGGAAGCGATCGAAGGCCAGCGCGATGGAACGCGGCGAGTTGCCGAACTCGGCCTCCGCCTCGGCCACAGCGTCGAGCGCCTTGAGCACGTTGGCGGCAATGGCCTTGCCCTCGGGGCCACGCTGCGCCAGACGCACGAACCAGCCCGAAGCGTTGACCACGTCGCGTGCGATGGCGGCGAACGAATCGCGGCCCACGCGACGAAGCGCATACCGCAGCACCTCGCGGGCGCGCGTCACGAGCGGCAGGTCTTGCAGGCCCGGCACATCGGAATCGCTCATGATGCCCACGTCGATATTCCGGCGCGAGGTCTCCCCCGTCTCGCTATCGAACTTGGTCGCCAGCGCCAAAAACTCCTGGGCGCCCAGCGCAAACATCGGCGAGGCGAGCAGCGGCATAAGGCCCTGCGCCGTATCGGCCGGATTGGCGAGCGCACAAACCAGGGCGCGCACCGTCTGCACCTCGGCGGCTTGGGCAAAGACCGAGCCGCCTGCGATAACACAGTCGAGCCCCTGGTCGCGGAAGGCCTGTGCGTAGACGTCTGCGTTGGTCATGCGGCCCAGCAGCAGCACCATGCCGCCCTGGGGCTGGCCGGCATCGGCAAGCGCGCGGAATCGCTCGGCGATCGCACGGGCCTTGGCCTGTGTGCGCTCCTGCGTGCTGCCGCCGGCAACAAAGAGGGCCTGGCGACGCGAGGCGTCTGCCACCAGCGTGTCCTTGCGGCCGTCGCTCGCCTCAAGGTCCAAAAAGCCCTGCATCAGGCCGCCGTCATCGCCGTCGAAGACGCGTGCCACGTAACGCAGTACCTCGTCGTGACTGCGGAAGTTGCGCACGAGCTTGACGAGCTCGCCGGTGGGGACATCCAGCGTGGCAACCGTCTCGGACGCCGCCGTCGAGCCCACCTTGCGCTCCTGACGACGGAACACCTCGACCTCGGCGCCACGGAAGCGATAGATGGACTGCTGCGCATCGCCCACGGTGCACAGCGCGCGCTCCCCCGCACCCGTCAGGTAGCGTATCAGATCGACCTGCATCTGGTCGGTATCCTGAAACTCATCGATCATGACCATCTTAAAGCGGCCCTCGTACGCAGCACGGATGGCAGGGTAATCGCGCAGGGCCTCGTAGGCCATACGCAGCAGGTCGTTATTATCGAGGGCGGACTGGGCAGCCTTCAGCGCGCGATACTCAGCCTCCACGGAACGGGCCAGGCCCACCAGCGCATCGAGCGCCGGGCCACCGCAGGCAAGCACGATATTGATAAACGCATCGGCGGCCTCGGCCTTGAGCAGCTCGACCTGCTCCTTAGGGAATGCCTTGCTCGCGCGCGGCATGGTGCACGACATCATGAGTCGCGCTGCATCGGCCATGGTCTTGCCGCTCGCCTCGAACGCGTCAATGGCGTCGAGTGCCATCTGCGCCTTCTCGGTCGCGGCCTTGCTTGCGCCCAGCGCCGCGCGATAGGCATCGGCGAGTGCCGAGGTATCGGCCTGCCCGCGCGCCACGCACACGTCGTCCATACCGCCCGGCAACTGGCTCGACAGCTCCAGCAGGTCGCGCACCAGGCCCTTGATGGTCGCGCCAGCGCCAAAGGAACCGCCCTCGCCCGCCATGGGATACCAGGCATAGAGGGCCTTGAGCGATGCCGCGAGCTCGGGGGCGGCATCGGGCGCCGTCGCGCGGGCCAACACATGCTCAACAGCCTGGTCCATAAGCTCGTCGGTATCGGTGAGCACCGTGAACTCGGGGTCGATGCCCAGCTCCAGCGCATGCGCGCGCAGGATACGCGAGCACATGCCGTGAATGGTCGAGATCCACGCGTCGTCGACGGTCAGTGCTTCCTCGTCCATGCCCTCGTCGATAAGCGCACGGCGCACGCGGTCACGGATCTCGGCCGCGGCATCTTTGGTAAAGGTAATGGCGAGCACCTGGTCAAGATGTTCAACGAACGGACCGGATTCAGGCGAGAGCGCGTAGACGATGCGACGCGTGAGGGTAAAGGTCTTGCCCGAACCGGCGCCCGCCGAGACAAACAGCGGACGGTCGAGCGTTTTGACAATCTGCAGCTGTTGCGGCATCAAAGTCGAAAGATCCATGGTCTACACGTCCCTCCTTA
>CAMQPJ010000131.1 GCA_947003675.1 uncultured Collinsella sp.
TGCAGCTGTTGCGGCATCAAAGTCGAAAGATCCATGGTCTACACGTCCCTCCTTACAAACGTTCCTTCGTGGTTATACGAGCAGCGCGCATGCGCGGCCTGAGCCGACGTCGGGTCGACGGCGGCAACGTTGCCTGCCTCGAGCTCGCGCAGGCGCTCGGCGATGCCGGCCTCAACGCGATCGAGCAGGGCGTCGAAGTCCATGCTGCCACCCTCGCCGGGGAAACCTTTCTTAAGGCCCGGGATGCGACCGTCGCCGCGCTCTTCCTCGAGCAGCTCGGCGCTCGCGGCACCGCGCAACGCCGGCTTGCCGCCCTTGGTCGAAAAGTAGAGCGCCGCGCGGGTGTCCAAATCCAGCGCCCGGCGCATGGCCTGGGCGTAGATGAGCGTTTGGGTATGTGGTGGCAACCAGCGCGGATCGTCGATGGGCGCCGTGCCCGATTCCTCGTCGCGCACCGTGGGGTCGGCGAGCTTAAACTCCTCAACGCCCGTGCGATGCTTGTAGTCGATCACCACGGCACGATTCTCGGCGTCCACGTCCACGCGGTCGATGCGCCCGCCAAGCGGCCAACCGGCATACTCGACCATGAGCTCGTTGAAGGCGAACTCCAGGTAGCGCGGGGCAAAGGGGGCAAGTGCCTCGGACTCGTAGGCAAGCACACCCTCCAGCTGCGGCAAGATCTCGGCCACCTGGCGTTCCTCCACCGCAGAGAGCGGCACCAGCGGGCCCTCCGTGCCGCGCTTGCCGGCGTGCTCGGCCAACGTCTCGTCAAAGACCTCGTGCAGCAGCTCCTGTGCGCGCGGCAGATTCTCGGGCGTCACGCGCTCCATGCCCTCTTGGGGCAGACGGGCATGCAGATGCTCCAGCACGTCGTGGACAAAGTTGCCCTTTTCCATGTTGCCAAAGCCCGCGTCGATCGACTGGGGCTTCACGCGGTACGAGACGAACCAGCATAGCGGGCAGGTCGAATAGGCCTCGATCTGCGAGGCGGACGTCAGACGCGGCACGAGCGGCGCGTCCTCACCCTCGCCATCGCGACGGCGCAGGACCAAATACGGCACGGCCTCGGCACTCAGATGCTGAGGGGCTTCACAGGTCACGCGCTCGCGCTTGAGGCCTTCACCTGCCGCGGGATCAAAGTCGGCGATGATATCGCCCTCGCCCACGCGCATGGGCTTGGCAGCGCAAGCGGCCTCGGCATGTGCCCACAGCTCGGTCCATACGGCTGCCGGGTAGCACTCGCGTGCCTGGCGATCGTGCGTCACACGGGCGAGCGCGACCGGACCGCTCGCCGCCTGCATCGCACGGCCAAAGCGCACGCGCAGCAGGGCAGCGGGCTCCAAAGACACGCCGTCGCGGCGCAGCTCGGCTGTCAACGTGGCAAGCGGGCCCTCTTCGTGCGAAAGCGGATAGCTGTCCAGGTCGACATCGGCAAACAGCACGGCATCGTAGCTGCCAGGGCGAAGAACCGACGCATCGGCAAGCGACGCGAAGCGCACTTGTGCTCGTGGTGTGCGATCGACCTCATAGGTCTCGTAATCGTAGGCGGTACTGCGCTTGTCCACCTTGGTTCGAACGCCGTCGAGAACCGGCACGGTCGCGGCCTGCGACACGTCGAGCGCGCGAGCATCGTTCATAAGGATGTCGATGGCATGGCGCAGCAAAGCCGTCTCTGCCTGGCGACGGGCCTGGCCGTCAAGGCCGCCTAGAGCGCGATCGGGCAACGCCTCGGCAACGGCAAGCATGGCCTTAAGCGCCGTCACGGGCTTGTCACGCCACAGCGCCTGAAACACGTCCGAGACCACACACGGTACGTTCTTAAACCAGTTATCGTCGCTCGTCGCCTTGCGCGCGCCCCTCACCTGGCCCTGAACGCTCTGCAGCAGGCTCTTGACGCCCGCGGTAGTCTTGCTGCGCGAGAGACGCATATTCTTATCGAAGGTACGGGCATTGACGGCATCAGCGCCCGAAAGCGGACTGTAGATCCAGTCGGTAAGCTCCGGCGCGGGCCACCACTCAGTCTTGGAAGCGGTGCCCTCGTCGGCGGCTTTCATACGCTCGATCAGGTTGGCGAGCGCCGTAAACTGCCTGCCCGCGATGGACTGGGAAAACGCCGTGAACTCAGTCGTCTCGGCCGCAATGTGACGCGCCGCCAAACGGGCGGCGAGCTCGCCGAACAGCTGGGGTGCCCGGGCAGAAACGACGAGCACGCGCACGGGGTCGGCGGGCGTTGCAGTAGCTTTATCGGCCTTGGACTCCTTGTGCGCTTTCACCAACTTATCGATGGCGTCCGCATAGACATGAGCACGGGCATGGGGGCCGGCGACCTCAATAAAGGCAGGCTGAGCGGCGGCCCCGCAAGCGACATCAGACGCGACGGCGTCCTCCCCCAGCGGCGCGATCTCAAACAGCACACCGCGGGCATCAAATGCCGTGGCAAGCTCCTCGCGCATCGCCGCCTGCTCGCGGGCAAGCAGCACGACGACCTCTCCCCCATTGTTCGCCACGGCAGACAGCAGCTCGAGTAGACCGTGCGTAAACGACGTGGTACCGCGCACGCATACGGCGCGGGCGCACGCCGGCAGGCTATCGGCCAGGGCACCGGCCATAATGTCGGCTGCCTCGCAGGGCTCGACCATATCTCGACGGTCCAAACCGCCCGCGTAGGCACGCAAAAGCTCAAACACACGAGCCTCGGCATCGCTTTTTGGCTCAGGCTGGCAATTGTTGCCACCGCATCGCTCGGCCGTCGTCCCCGCCACACCCGGCAGCACATCGCGGGCCATGCGCGCGAGCATGCGCACCGTGCCCTGGCTACGCGAAAGCGGCTGCAGGTCGGCATCGTCGCGGCGGGCAATCATATCCGAAAACAGCATCTGACGTTGCAGGTTGTCAACGAAACCGCGCCCGTCGCCCAAAAGCTCCCAAAGCGAGCGAAGCCACGATGCGGGTGTCTTGTAGTCGATACCCAGCGAAATGCCGGCTTCCGCCGCATCATGACGGCACAGATCGAGCTCGGCAAACGTTGGTGCCAGCAACACGGCACGCCCGTGACGGGCAATAAGGTCGGCAAGCAGCGCCGACTCGGCATCGCTCAAATCCGTGCCGGCATTGGTGGTATAGATTCGAACAGGCATGGTCCTCCGCTCAAACCGTTCGCAATAATCAATGCATCCATCCTACCCGCCCAAGCGGACACATTGCCACCGCAGTTCCATCTTTTGGTACAAAGCAACCTGAACCCAACGCACCAGCCGATTGCAGGCATATAAAAACCGCCCCCGGAGGGACGGTTCTTCGTAATTCAATGTTGTCGCTGGCCTACTCGCCATCCTCCAACTTAATGAGGATCTTGCGGTAGCCACCGTACTCGCCGTTCAGCGCCTTTGAAACGCGGCTCACCGTGGTGGACGAAGCGCCGGTACGGGCCTGAACCTCAACATAAGGCTCGCCCTCGTCCAAATAGCGCGCAACCTGCAAACGCTGAGAAAGGTCGCAAATCTCGCGCGGCGTGCAGATATCGGTCAAAAACGCTTGGATATCCTTCTCGTCGTCCAAAAGGCTAAATGCGTGGACCAGCTGCTTGACATCAGGCTTGTCAAACATGTTCTCGATATTCATCGATCACCGCCAAACCCGCCAAAAGGCATCGAAGTTGATACTGACATCGGGCATCGTTCACCCGTTCTATGCAATAGGGCAACGCCTGTGGCTTTTGCCCGTAGCAGTGTAGCACACCACCAAACTAAAGCGACAAGACTCTCTGCCAGCGGCGCGTTTTTCAGGACGAACGCCGTTTAGAAACCATATGCGCACGTAAGCTCCACGAATATTTGAGACAATGGGCGCCCAAACACCGCGGCGCGTCCGCGCAACCATCCAGGTCGCCGCCGTAAGCCGCTTCACGCGACGCCAGCAATCCCGGCGCAAGAAAGGATTCACGCCATGCGCTTTATGCTTAACTGGCTCTTCACCTCGATCGCCATCGCGATCGCCACGTTCCTCGTCCCCGGTATCCAACCCTTCGGCTTTGCCGAGACCTGGGTCTGCTTTGCCTTTGTGGGACTGTTCCTGAACATTGTCGATTCGTTCGTCAAACCGTTCCTCACGGTCATCTCGCTGCCGCTCACGATCATTACGCTGGGCATTTTCCAGCTTGTCGTCAACAGCTTTATGCTTGAGCTCGCGAGTTACCTGTCGGTCAACCTGCTGGGCGTCGGCATCTCCATCGCCAGCTTTGGATCGGCCTTTATGGGCAGCATCCTGGTATCCATCATGCGCAGCATTCTCGACAGCATCGCCAGGAACTAAAGCGACCGGATACGACCGCCACAACACGCCAAAACGAAGGCCGTCCATCGCAACGATGGGCGGCCTTGTCATTTGTCAAGCCTCAGAGGGCAAGAAAATCTACCATTTCTGCCCCGTCCCCAAATGGCAGGTGGGGCTAGATGACGTAGTCGTAGCCCTCGTTGGGGGCGACGAGCGCATCGAGCGTCACGCCATCGAGGTAGTCGTTGATGAGCTTGTCCAGGTTCTTCCACACGCCGAGTGTAGGACACTCGTCCGAACGCGAGCAGCCCTTGCAGTCGCCGTCCAGGCATGCGACCGGTGCCAGGCTGCCTTCGGTCAGGCGCAAGATCTCGCCCACCGTGTACTGCTCGGGCGGACGCGTGAGCACGTAGCCGCCGCCCTTGCCGCGCATGCCCGAGAGCATATTGGCGCG
>CAMQPJ010000132.1 GCA_947003675.1 uncultured Collinsella sp.
CGATGAGCTCGGTCGGGGGATAGGGCCCGCTTCGCCCGCCGGCCCGTAAATTGTATCATCCAGTGTGGAGCGTGAACGCCCGTTGCCGCGTGCGATGGGCTTGTAATAAGAGGAGAGCCATGTCGAAGCAAGCGGTCGTTGGAATCTTGGCGCATGTCGATGCCGGCAAGACCACGTTGGCCGAGGCCATGCTGTTCAACGCGGGTCGCATTCGCAAGCGCGGCCGCGTGGACGATGGCGATTCGCATCTGGACACTAACGCGATCGAGCGCGAGCGTGGTATCACGATCTTCTCGTCGCAGGCCGTGCTCGACCACGGCGATACCCACGTCATGCTCGTGGATGCGCCGGGGCATGTCGATTTTTCTGCCGAGGCGGAGCGCACGCTGCGCGCACTCGACTACGCGATTTTGGTTGTGGGCGCCAACGACGGCGTGCAAGGGCACACCGAAACCTTGTGGCGCCTGCTTGCGCGCTATGACATTCCGACGTTCATCTATATCAACAAAATCGATTTGGAGAATCCCGGCCGCGATGTTTTGCTGGCACAGCTCGGGCAGCGCCTTTCCGAAGGCTGCCTGGATGCCAACGAACTGCTGGCGGGCGGCGCCGTTCAGGAGGACGCTGCTGCGTTGGACGAGGCGGCGCTCGAGGAGTTTCTTGAAGCGGGCGAGCTTTCGACTGCCACGCTGTCGCGCATGGTTGCAGAGCGCAAGCTCTTTCCCTGCTTTGCCGGCTCGGCGCTCAAGGGCCAAGGCGTGGACGAGCTGCTGGATGGCATATGCGCGCTGATGCGCGAACAGGCGTGGCTCCCGGAGTTTGCCGCGCGCGTCTATCGTGTCAGCCGCGGGGATCGTGGCGAGCGCTTGGCTTGGGTTAAAGTGACCGGCGGCACGCTGCATGCCAAGCAGATGATTGACGGACGTTCCGGTGCCGAGGCATGGGAGCAGAAGGTCGATCAGGTACGCATCTATAACGGGGAGAAGTATGAGCTTGCCCAAGAAGTTGCTGCTGGCGGTATTTGTGCCGTGACGGGCCTTGCGCACGTTCGCCCAGGGGACGCCCTGGGCGCGGAGCCCGCGGGCGATGCGCCCGTCATTGCGCCGGTCCTCACCTATACGGTGCTTCCAGGCGAACACGATGTCCATACGGTGTTCAAAGCATTGACTGAGTTAGCGGACGAGGATCCCATGCTCGGCGTAAGCTGGAATACGCATCTTGAGCAGATTCATTTGCAGTTGATGGGCGCCGTGCAACTCGAGGTCGTGCAGCGGGTGCTGGCCGATCGCTTTGGCCTTTCGGTTGCGTTTGAGCCCGGCGGCATTCTCTATAAGGAGACCATTTCGCAGCCGGTCGAGGGCGTGGGCCACTTTGAGCCACTGCGCCACTATGCCGAGGTGCATCTGCGTCTGGAGCCGTTGCCGGCGGGTTCGGGCGTGCAGTTTGGCACCGTGACCTCGACCGACGAGCTCGATCTTAACTGGCAGCGTTTGGCACTCACCAACGCCATGGAGCGCGATCACCTGGGCGTGCTGACCGGCTCGCCCATCACCGATGTGCGTATTACGCTCACGGGCGGCCGTGCGCATGCCAAACACACCGAGGGCGGCGACTTTCGCCAGGCCACGTACCGCGCGATTCGCCAGGGTTTGATGCAGGCGCGTGAGGTCGGCGCGGCGGTGCTGTTGGAGCCGTGGTACCGCTTTGAGCTCGAGGTGCCGGGGGAGTGCGTGGGTCGGGCGCTCTCGGATGCTACGCGCATGGGTGCCGAGTACGAGCCGCCGACGATGGCGGGAGACCGGGCGAAGCTTGTGGGTCGCGTGCCGGCATCCGAGGTGCAGGACTATGCCCTGGAGGTAGCTGCCTACACGAGCGGTCGCGGGCATCTGTACCTGGAGTTCGCCGGCTATGCGGCTTGCCATGATGCCGAGCGCGTAATCGAGACGGCCGCCTATGAGCCCGAGGCCGATCTGCCCAACACGCCCGATTCGGTCTTTTGCTCTCACGGCGCCGGTTACACGGTCAAATGGTACGACGCCCCCGCCGCGGCGCACGTAAAGGTCGATCCCGCCACCTTCCGCCCCTGGCGAGCAGCAGACGCGGAGTTTTTCTGCCGTAGGTGATAGAAGGGCGGCCCCTTTGTTACCTGCTGTTGGTATAACTCGGTATAAGTTGGTATAACTATAGGCAGGGTTTGCCAATCCGAGGAGGCCGACATGAATCCAAATCCCTTTAAGCCCACGGCTGGCAAGCGGCCCCCGATACTCATCGGCCGCGAGTCGGTCATCGAAGATTTCGAGGAAGGGCTCGATAACGGCGCCGGAGCGCCGGGTAGGCTCATGCTCATTACGGGAAACCGCGGCTGCGGCAAGACGGTTCTCCTGCGGGAGCTGCAACGTCTGGCCAACGAACGCGGATGGGCGGTTGTCTCCGATTCCGCTTCGCTTGGCTTATGCGACCGCTTGGCCGACGCGCTTTGCTCGAATAAACCCGTTGTGAAGTCGTTGGGGTTCGGTCCGTCGTTTGGCCGGACGTCGGTCGAGGCGGCGCGGGCAAAGGGCGAAACGTTGCGGGGGCTGGTCAACGAGCGCCTCAAGAAGCTCGGTCCAGGCAAGGGCATATTGTTTGCGATTGACGAGGCGCAATCTGCGTCTATCGAGGAACTGGCGGCTCTTGCCGTTCTCTACCAGCAAGTGCTCGGAGATCAGGATGCCACGGGCTTGCCCGATAGCGACCAGCGCGGTCTTGCGCTGGTGTTCGCCGGCTTACCCAGCATGGTTGACGATTTGCTCGAAGAGCCGAGCGTAACGTTTTTGCGGCGTGCCCAGCAGCGTACATTGGGAGCGATATCTTTGCCCAAGGTGCGCGATTCGTATGTCCAGACGGTCAAAGACGCTGGTCTTTACATTGATGCGGAGACGGCGGACCTTGCGGCGCGCAGGAGCATGGGGCATCCCTATATGGTCCAGCTGGTGGGCTATTACATGTGGCGCTCTGCTGTCCGACGTAACTCGCAGGTCATTGAAAGGTGCGATGTCGAGGATGGCCATGCGGATGCCGTCTCCGAGTTCTATGAAGCAGTTGACGCTCCCTTGTATTACGGGTTGCGCAGTCCGCAGCGCCTATTTATCGAGGCCATGGCGGCTGACGGGGGCAAGCCGACGCGCATGGCGGACATCATTGAGCGTTGCGAGCGTACCCAGAGCTGGGCGAGTAAATATCGCGCAAGCCTGATTCGCGAGCGCATCATCGAGGCTGCCGGATACGGCCTCGTCCGGTTTACCGTGCCCATGCTGGGCGCGTACATTCGCGATCGAGTTTTATGGCATGAGTAGGGTGATAAAGGTGACGGAACAGAAGATGGGCCCGCAGGCTATCGAGGTGCGCGGTGCGCGCGTCCATAACCTCAAGGACATCGATATCGATATTCCGCTGGGAAGGCTCGTGGGCATTGCCGGCGTGTCGGGTTCGGGCAAGAGTTCGCTGGCGCTGGGAGTTCTTTATGCCGAGGGCTCGCGTCGCTACCTGGAGGCGCTCAGCACCTATACTCGCCGTCGTCTGACGCAGGCCGAACATGCCCAGGTGGACGAGGTGCTGCATGTGCCGGCGGCGCTCGCATTGCATCAGCGCCCCAGCGTGCCGGGCGTGCGTTCGACCTTTGGTACCATGACCGAGCTCAACAACAGCCTGCGTCTGCTCTTTAGCCGTTGCGCCCATCACGTGTGCCCGCACTGCGGGGCGCGCGTGGAGCCGAGCCTTAACGTGGCCGCGGGCCTGTCGCTCACGTGTCCGACATGCGGCCGCGAGTTCTACGCGCCGAGCGCCGAGGATTTGGCTTTCAATAGCGGCGGTGCATGCCCCACCTGTGGCGGCACCGGTGTCATGCGCGAGGTAGACGAGGCGAGCCTGGTGCCCGACGAGTCGAAGACTATCAACGAGGGTGCGGTGCTTCCCTGGGGCACGCTCATGTGGGATCTGATGAAGCAGGTGGCAGGCGAGATGGGCGTGCGCACCGACGTGCCGTTTAACCAGCTCACGCCTCAAGAGCGCGACATCGTGTTTCACGGCCCGGCGGTCAAGAAGCATATTCTCTACGTTCCCAAAAACGGCGAGGGCGCCACGCCGCTCGACTTTACCTATTACAACGCCGTCTATACCGTCGAGAATGCGCTCGCCAAGGTTAAGGACGACAAGGGCCTCAAACGCGTTGCACGCTTTTTGCGCGAGGGGCCATGCCGTGATTGCGGCGGCACGCGTCTCTCCGAGGTTGCGCGCCAGCCCCAGGTGCGCGGTATCAATCTGGCACAGGCGGCGGCCATGACGCTGGGCGAGGCGATTGAGTGGGTGCGCGGGGTGCCCGCATCCTTGCCGGCCGAGATGCAGCCCATGGCAGTGGATATCTGCGATTCATTTTTGAGCACGGCTCGTCGCTTGGTCGACCTGGGGCTTGACTACCTCTCGATCGACCGCGCCGGCGCCACGCTCTCCACGGGTGAGCGCCAGCGCGTGCAGCTCGCCCGCGTGGTGCGCAACCGATCGACGGGCGTGCTTTATGTGCTGGACGAGCCTTCGAT
>CAMQPJ010000133.1 GCA_947003675.1 uncultured Collinsella sp.
AACTGCTCTATCGGCCTTCCCCACCAAAGCGTCCGTTCGTACTTTGGCAAGATGTACGAGGCCAAGTTTCTCCTGGGCGCCCTTGCCGCCAGCATGGCGGACAACCATCGCATTGGCTACCACGCGTCGGTCTTCGCCTCGGGCGCACTCAGCGAGATCAACGCCTTTGCCATCGGCGCCTCGCTGCTCGACCCCCGCGCGCAGGTAATCCTCACCTGGGGCGATGTGCCCGCCGGCGGTCTTGCCGAGGCCATGTGTCGCGAAGGCGTGAGTGTTATGACCGGCGCTGACATGTCAAAGTCGTTGGAGGACCCCACGGCCTACGGACTCCACCGCCTGGTCGATGGCAAAGTTGCCGGCATCGCCATGCCGGTATGGAACTGGGGCCGATACTACGAGCTTATCGTGCGAAGCCTGCTGCATGGCACCTGGGATGAGACCAGTGACGCCAGCCAGGTTCGCGCCGTCAATTACTGGTACGGCATGAGCTCGGGCGTTATCGATATTCGCTACGCTCCGGGCCTGCCCTATCAGACACGTAAGCTCGTTCAGCTGCTCCGCAATGGCATCGTCGAGGGTTCCATCAATCCATTTGGCGGCGAACTCCATAGCCAAGACGGCGTGGTGCAGATCGAGGGCTTTCCCCCACTGCCGAGTACGCAAATCGTCGAGATGGACTGGCTGGCCGACAACGTGGTGGGCACCATTCCGCAACTCGACGATGAGCCGAAAGTCCACGCCCTATGAAAATCCTTGCCATAGCCGATACCGAAGAACGATGCCTATGGGAGTGCTTTCGCAAGGAGCGCTTTGAAGGTGTCGACCTGATTTTGTCCGCTGGCGATCTGGACCCGGACTATCTTGAGTTTTTGGTCACGGTCATCAACAAACCGCTCATCTACGTGCGCGGCAATCACGATGACCGCTACGCACGTCATGCACCGGGCGGCTGTATCTGCGTCGAAGACACCGTGTACGTGTATCGAGGCGTCCGCATTGCGGGGCTTGGCGGCTCCATGCTCTACCGAGACGGTGCCAACATGTATACCGAGCGCGAGATGACCAAGCGCATGCGCAAGCTCTCCCGCAAAGTGAGGATGGTCGGCGGCTGCGACATCTTGCTCACTCACGCGCCCGCCGCCGGCGTGGGCGATCTGGATGATCTGCCGCATCGAGGATTCGAATGCTTTAACACGGCGCTTGAGTCCTGGGGGGCCGACTACATGGTGCACGGGCATGTGCACCAATGCTATGGCCACGACTTTCAGCGTGAGCGTCAGCATGCATGCGGGGCAACAATCATCAACGCCTGCGGCTATACGCAGTTTGAACTTGACGAAGCGCGCTACCCTATCCGTGGCTGGCAGGCAGCCTGGCTCAATTCGCAAACCATGCGCCGCGAGCTCAAGCGCCACGAGGCCATCGAGTCCTCTACCGCCAGAACGCCCTGGTAACCACCACAAAGGTGCCTGTCCCCTTTGTGGTGGTTTTGGCCCGAGATAGCAAGAAACCCGGTCCTGCACGAGGCAGAACCGGGTTTCTTTAGCAATGCTTGCTTTGCTCAGGCAGTAACTAGCAGTTACTCAGCCAGGAAGTCACGCTGGACAGCGGGATCGACCTTGACGCCAGGGCCCATGGTGGAAGACACGGAGATGGACTTGACGTACTTGCCCTTAGCAGAAGAGGGCTTGACGCGCAGAATCTCGGTGTACAGGGCAGCGTAGTTCTCGACGAGCTGCTGCTCGGAGAAGGACTTCTTGCCCAGGGGCACGTGGCAGATGCCGTAGCGGTCGGCGCGATACTCAACGCGGCCTGCCTTGAGCTCGGAGACCATCTTGGCGACGTCCATGGTCACGGTGCCGAGCTTGGGGTTCGGCATGAGGCCACGGGGACCAAGGATCTTACCGATGCGGCCAACCTTGGCCATCATGTTCGGCGTAGCGATAGCGGCGTCGAAGTTGATCTCGCCCTTCTGGATCTGGGCGACGAGCTCGTCGGAACCGATGATGTCGGCGCCGGCAGCCTCGGCCTCGCGAGCCTTCTCGCCCTCGGCGAAGACGGCAACACGAACGGTCTTGCCGGTGCCGTGGGGCAGGGAGATGGAACCACGGATGTTCTGGTCAGCCTTACGAGTATCGATGCCCAGACGGAAGTGGGCCTCGACGGTCTCGTCGAACTTGGCGGTGTCGAGCTCCTTGATGAGCTTGGCAGCCTGAAGGGGGGTGTAGAGCGTGGCGCGGTCGATCTTCTCGGCAGCGGCGTTATAGCTCTTACCATGCTTAGCCATGTGCATTACCTCCTGTGGTTAAACGGGCGTGAGCCCTCCCACATCGTATCGTGTGCCCTATTGCACACATATAACGGGCGCCCCGGTCGGAGCACCCGTCATTACCTAAAGAAATCGCTACTCAGCGATGGTGACGCCCATGGAGCGAGCGGTACCGGCGATGATCTTCTTGGCGGCGTCAATGTCGTTGGCATTGAGGTCCGGCATCTTGATCTCGGCGATCTTGGTGAGCTGCTCCTGGGAGAGCTGACCGACCTTGTCGGCCTGGGGCTTAGCGGAACCAGACTTGAGGTTCAGCTCCTTCTTGATGAGGTGAGCCGCCGGCGGGGTCTTGGTGATGAAGGAGAAGGACTTGTCCTCGTAGACAGAGATCTCAACGGGGATGATATCGCCCTTCTTGTCCTGCGTCTCGGCGTTAAAGGCCTGGCAGAACTGCATGATGTTCACGCCAGCAGCGCCCAGGGCGGGGCCGACGGGAGGAGCGGGGTTAGCTGCACCAGCAGGAATCTGGAGCTTAATGACGTTGGCAACCTTCTTCTCAGCCATGGTCATTCCTTTCGAATCACGAGTGTGAAGTACTTGCTATATCGTAAGCACGCACGTGTTAGAAGCACTCCTGAGATGAGCAGTCACAGAAGAAGCACGCTCGCGCGAACGGACGAAAACTTAAGCGATGACAGCGACCTGGTTAAAGTCGAGCTCGACCGGCGTCTCGCGGCCAAAGATCATCAGCGTGACCTTAAGCTTGCCAGCCTCGGTGTTAACCTCGGAGACCTTGCCATCAAAATCGGTAAGCGGACCATCGGTGACGCGGACGGACGTGCCGACCTCAATATCAACCGAAGTGCGCTTGGGCGAATCGCCCTTACCGGGACGACGAGTCATCTTGTTGTACTCGTCGCGGGAAAGCGGAGCGGGCTTGCCGTTGCCGCCTAGGAAACCGGTGACGCCAGGCGTGTTACGAACACACGTCCAAGCATCGTCATCCATCTCCATGCGGACCAGGACATAACCCGGGAAGATCTTGGAATCCTTGGTCTCACGCTTGCCACCCTCTTTAATCTCGGTGACGCGCTCCATAGGAATCTCGATATCAAAGATACGGTCCTGCATGCCCATGGTCTCGATGCGATGCTCGAGATCGGACTTAACGCGGTTCTCGTATCCAGAGTAAGTGTGAACGACGTACCAACGCTTAGACATGGTTTAGCCCCTCAATCCAGAGAACAGAGCAAGAGCCTCGCCAAAGCCAGCATCGAGCAGAGCGATGACGACGCCGACGACGATCAGAGAAGCGCAAACGACGACCGAGTAATTCACGAGCTCCTTCTTATCGGGCCACGTGACACGCTTCATTTCGGACTTGACCGAAGCGAAATACTTCTTGGTGCGGGCGAAGAAACCAGGCTTCTCGTTCTTCTTGGACTTCGCAGCCTTCTCGTTCTTCTTGGCAACGGCCTTCTTGGCCTCAACCTTGGAGTTGGCGGCAGCGTTGTTGGCAGGCGCCTGCTGCTGAGCCTTCTTCTTGTTCTTCTTGTTGGCCATTTGGGTTACCTCCGCGCAATGCGCTTATACATGAGTAAACCGTAAGCTCCCAAATGGGAGCTTACGGAATAATGACTGGCACGCCAGGAAGGACTCGAACCCTCAACACTCGGTTTTGGAGACCGATGCTCTACCAATTGAACTACTGGCGTATGTGACTAGAGACTAGCGAGTCTCTTTGTGCAGCGTGTGGTGACGGCACCAGGGGCAATACTTCTTGATCTCCATACGATCAGGCATGGTCGACTTGTTCTTGGTGGTCGTATAGTTGCGGCGCTTGCACTCAGTGCACGCAAGAGTAACTAGAGTACGCATGTATCCTGAACCTTTCATTTCCGCCCCGTACGGGCACGAGTTGATACTTTATCAGCTCTACGTAAGTGCTGTCAACGAAAACCTCGAATCAATTGGTTCTCGGTGAACCCATTCATATTTGGAACACATCAATGGAGCCAACGAGATCTAATCGACGGTGCACCCAGGACCATTATCGATCCTCTCGACACCAGCAACGGCTCAATATCCATTGCAGAAAAGAACCCGGCACCCATATAAGTGCCGGGTTCTCTAAGTCAGCTATATCAAAGAGCTAATTTACTCAATGATCGTGGAGACGATGCCCGAACCGACGGTGTGGCCGCCCTCGCGGATAGCGAAGCGCAGGCCCTCCTCCATGGCGATCGGGTGGATGAGGT
>CAMQPJ010000134.1 GCA_947003675.1 uncultured Collinsella sp.
GCAGGACGCCGACGGGCGGGCTCCAGCCCATCCAGAGCATCATGACGGTCATAACAACGGCCATCATGCGCATGCTCTGGGCCTGCTGACCAGTCTGATTGCGAGACATATACAGCTGCGGAATCAGGGTCAGGACGGCAAACAGGATCAGGCAGACCAGCGCAGGCAGTGCAACCATAAAGCCATCGGCAAAGGAAGCGCTCGGCGTCGTGGTCAGGTCGGGCAGAATGTTGAAGAACGAGAACGTGCCCTCGTCAAAGTACTGCGGCAGATTGCGCAGCAACGTGAACAGGGCGAACAGGATAGGCATCTGGATCAGCAGCGGCAGACAACCAGCCATGGGGTTGAACTTGTTCTCGCTGTAGAACTTCTGCATCTCCTCGGCCTGACGCTGAGGATCGTCGGCATAGCGCTCCTGGATCTCGAGCATCTTAGGCTGCAGCACCTGCATACGAGCCGTCGACTTGGTCGACTTGAGCATGAGCGGCGTCAGCAGCAGACGGATGATGACCACCAGGATGATGATGGACAGGCCCCAGTCGACCGCAAAGGTCTGGATGAGCTTGAGCAGCTCAAAAAGGATGTTAACGATCCAATCCCACATGTAAGTTTTCCTCCGATAGCGAGTGCCCGCTAAGGCACAGGGTCATAACCGCCGACGTGCAGGGGATTGCAGCGAGCGATGCGCTTCACGGCAAGCCAGCAGCCTCTCAAAACACCGTACTTCTCAATCGCCTGGATAGCGTATTGCGAGCACGTTGGGTAATAAATGCAGGCGTCAGGCAATAAGGGCGAAATAACCTGTTGATATATGCGAATAGGAGCGATGGCAACACGTCGCAAAACGTGATTGCTCATCGCTCCTCCCCGGCAACGCCGGCGCGTTTCATAAGCGAACGCAATGCCTTGTCCATCTCCTGCGGCGAGGAAACCCTCGTCTTGGGAGTCGCGAACAAGATGATGTCATAACCCGCAACGGGAAATCCACAGCTGCGGGCGGCCTCGCGCATCACACGCTTAGATCGGTTGCGCACGACAGCACAACCGAGTCGTTTAGCACCAACGAAGGCGACCCTTCCGGAGTCGCCTTCGCCAACCGATTCACATATGGTCATTCGAATCAGAGGGTGATTGAAACGACGCCCCTGACTGAACACATGCTCGAAATCTTGCCGAGACTTAATAGTCTTCATGCGAGATGTGTGTATCGCTGCTAGACAGTGAGACGCTTGCGGCCCTTGGCGCGACGACGGGCGAGCACGGCACGACCACCCTTAGTGGCCATACGGGCACGGAAGCCATGGGTCTTGGCACGCTTACGCTTATTAGGCTGATACGTACGCTTCATCTTAAGTTCCTCCTGCTGCATTTCGAGTGTCCGCGGGGACGCGGACGCAGATATAGACACGTGAGCTTGAAGATTGTAGGGAAATCAATGTTCAAATGTCAAGAAATCAAAGGTAAAAGGTTGCAAAGAGTACACGGTTCCCCCATAAGCAGAACCGGCATTTGAGGCAGCAGACAACTTTTCACGAAATTTCATCGAGTTTTCAACAGGTCGTGTTGGAAATGTTGAGAACTTTTCGTCCGTTTTCCAAAGTTTTCAACAGGTTTTGAAAACTTGTCGAAAGATGAGAAACATTGCGCGGTGAGCTACTATTTGTTCAAAACCTTTTGAAAGATTGCGAGCGGCATGTCTGACGACTTCTACACCATGGTCGATTCCGGTGATCCGGCACCCGACAACGAGCACATCACCGGCGTGCGCGAAAAACGCAACGAGGGTGAGCAGGTCACCGCACAAGCACCAAAGGCCATGTATGCAGCGCGCATCGCGGTCTACGATGACATGCTGTCGACACCGCGTGTCATCGTCATCGAACCGCAAGACGTCCGTACCTACTTGGAAGAGACAACCAACACCGTCTACCAGTGCATGAAAGAGCAGGGAGGACGCATCTCGCTGATGGTTATCCGCGAGATTGTCGAAAACTTTATCCACGCGCATTTTGCAGAGCCCATTATCTCGATTCTCGACGGTGGCGATACCATCCGCTTTGCCGATCAGGGTCCTGGCATCGACGACAAAGAGCGTGCCTTCGACTTTGGCGTAACCAGCGCAAACAGCAAGATGAAACGGTATATCCGCGGTACCGGCGCCGGGTTTCCCATGGTACAGGAGTACTTGGAAAACGCCGGCGGCGCCGTCTCCATCGAGGACAACATGGGCAACGGCACCGTAGTGACGGTAAGTCTGAACCCCAAGCGCGTGCAGGAAATCGAGCGTGCTGGCGGGCGCGGGGCAGCCGTGCGACCCGAAGCAGAGCAGCAGGCATATCCCATGCCGGGCGCCTTCACGCAGCAACCCGCAACGATGCAACAGGTGCAACAGCAAATGGCCCCCATGCAGCAGCCTGGCATGGCCCCCATGCAAGATCCCCAGGCACCCTCGGGCGCGATTCCCCAGAACATACCCGATGCAAGGCCAGCGATGGGCCAGGATGCGGGAACCTTACAGCAGATGGCAGGCGCATCGGCCGCACAGCAGATGTCCTATCAACCGAACCCGCAAGGGTATCCGGCTCAATACGCGCCGCAAACGGGATATGCGCAGGCATACCCCCAGCAATACCCGCTGGGATACCAGCAGCCGTACCAACAAATGCCCCAGGCGCAGTACAACCCATGGGCCCAGCAGATGCCTCCGCAGCCTTACCAACAGTGGCCGCAAAGTTTTCAACAGCAGCCGCTGCCCATGCAGAGTTCTCAACAACCAGCAGCTCAAATGATGTATCCTAATGCGGCGAATCAATATGCACAGCCGCAGCAAAACGTATTTGTGAGCGAGCGCGGCGAAGCGGCACTGGGCTATCTGGCTCAAAACCAGGAGTGTGGCGCAACCGACCTGGCGCGAGCGTTTGGAAACTCAGCACCCACGTGGTCGCGGACGCTCAACGACTTGGCGCAGGCCGGCTTGGTAATCAAACATGGCCAGAAATATCATCTGACCGAAATAGGCAGCGCTCGCGTGCGAGCCCAAAGTTAAGGAACGGGAGAAACAGTGGACGAGGAAGCAAGCATCATCCTGGGGGATGCCATCGCCTTTTGTCAGCGCGACGGCCAAGATGCACGCCTCATCAACATGCTGGGGCAATCGCGCGCCGTGAGCCTGACCGAGGACACCTTGACGATTGAGGCCCCCTCACGATTTGCCATCGCTCAGCTCAAAAAGCATCAACCGACCATCGAGGCGTACCTAGAAGAGATCGCCTTTGCGCCGATCGCGCTCAATATCGTGGCACCGCAAGGCGCTTCGGCAAATACGGCCCCGGTCACTCACCCGGCAGCGACCGTCACCGCAGCGGCAACGCCGGTGCCCGAGCCTCGACGCGACGATGTTTCCCGTGAAACCATGGCACCGCAGCCGACTGCTTCGGTCGCACCGGCGGTAGAGCCAGCCCCCTTGCCCATCCCGACCGCCACGCATATGCCCGTCGCACATGAGACGACACCCGGCGAGGAATCGGGCATTGCAATCAAAAACACGTTGTCCGCCGACGATTTCCGCCGCATGATGACCCAAATGAACGGCAAACCACCGGCGAAAAGCGCGAGTTCGTCCGCAGCGCCGGCAGCATCTTCGACGGCGACCCCGGCGGCAGTCGAGAAAAACGCGGACGGGGCGCCCCTCGCAGCGAATTCGAAATTCACGTTTGAAAACTTCGTCTTCGGACCGGAGAACAGCCTTGCCTACCGATCGGCGCTCAAATTCGCCATGCTTGCAGACACGCCCGGTACCTGCACGTCGCTGTTCATCTACGGCAAATCGGGCCTGGGCAAGACGCATCTGCTGCTCGCCATCAAAAATGAGCTGGCGGAGAAATCGCCCGAGATCAAGGTGAAGTACGCCAACTCGCAGGCATATCTGGACGACTTGATGACGGAATTCGACCGCCAAAAGAAGAGCAACGCCCCCATTATGCAGGCGTACCACGGCGTCGACGTGCTTATCATCGATGACATCCAGAACATCATCGGCAAGCGCGCGAGCGTGGATTACTTCTTCCAGTTGATGGATGAATTTATCCGTAACAACAAGAAGGTCGTGATCGCCGCCGACCGCGCCCCCAAGGACCTTAATATGGACGAGCGCCTGACCAGTCGCTTTAATGCCGGTCTGCTGTGCCTGGTGGCGGAGCCCAGCTACGAGATGAAGTACAAGATTTTGCAGCGTTATTACGAGAATACGATCGCCGCCGCACCCGAGGCAGGCAACGACTCGCTGCTAGCGGCCTACGGGGGCGACGGCGGACATCTGACCGACGCGCACTTTAAACACATGGCCGAGGTCTCGGGCACCAACATTCGCGAGCTCGAGAGCTTTTGCGAGCGTTGTGCCGGCGAAGCGGGCGATCGCGAGCGCGAGGGCGGAGAGCTCACCTTTGACGATATCGACGCCATCGCCGGCCAGTACTTCGACACATCGGCCAAAAAGATCAACGTGCAAACGGTTCAGTCCGT
>CAMQPJ010000135.1 GCA_947003675.1 uncultured Collinsella sp.
TCGTTACGGTCGTCGGGCATCTTACGAATAAACCTCCGGTTTCAAAATGCCCAGATACGGAAGGTTACGATAGCGCTCGGCATAGTCGAGGCCGTAGCCCACCACAAAGGCATCGGGGCAATGGGTTCCAACATACTTGGGCGTGATGGCCGAGGTACGGTCCTCAACGTCCTTCCACAGGAAGGCGGCGACCTCCAGAGAAGCGGGCTTGCGGCTCTCGAGGTTCTTCATCAGATACTTGAGCGTCAGGCCCGAGTCCAGAATGTCCTCGACGATCAGCACGTCGCGACCGCGGATGTCGATATCCAGGTCCTTAATGATACGCACGATACCCGAGGACTTCACACCGTCGCCATAGCTCGAAACAGCCATGAAATCGATGTTGGTCGGCAGCTCGATCTTGCGCATCAGGTCGCCCATAAAGACCACGGCGCCGCGCAGGACCGCAATCAGCACCAGATCCTTACCCGCGTAGTCGCGAGTAATCTGCTCGCCTAGGCGAGAGACGATACCGTCGATATCCTCCTGCGTAAACAGAACCTTCTCGATATCCGGATGTTGAGAAGCCATGACAACCCTTTCTTGTGCTTATCGCCCACACACCGCCGTACGGACGCGAACTTCACATTCTAGCAGCGCACGGGGTATATTTTCCAGCCCATACGCCATCAGCGCGGGAATACCGTCAACGTCGCACAGAATAGCTGGCGTGGGACGCTATTCCGCATCGACCACGCGAAGCAGATACGCCACGCGCGTTGCGGCCGTGCATTTAAAACGCTCGTCCGTGCGAACGCCTGCGACCCATACTACGGCACCTCCCGGAGCCGTTCTCACCACAGGAACGCCTGCGCGCTCAGAAACGGGAATACGAGCCTCGTTGAGCAGGTCGGACACCTTCTTACTTCGCCCACTCATGCCCAACGGACACATCACATCCCCCGGCGCGGGACCGTCTACCCACAGACGCGCCAAACGCGCCTCGGCGGGAATCTCCCCGCGCGAGCCGGCGAGCATCCGTTCGCTATCGCGATCGGCAAAGCCCAGCGTCGCTGCATCCACCATAGCGACCACCCCTCCGGCACCCGCAAGTTCGCGGGCACGGCGCACAATATCACACCCCGGCTCGACGGCTATCGGCTCTGCCACCAGGATGCGGCCCGCCCCCAGCGGCAATCGACCGGGAATGGTGACCCAATCGGCAACTAACCCCTCGCGCGCCGCCGGGGCCTTGAATGACAGCATGCCAAACTCCACGCGCGCATCGATTCCCGCCGGCAGCGTGACCGAACCCGAGCCTTCGGCAACACAGGCAAGCACGCGCTCCACATGCCGCATCTCCGGGCGAGCGTCTGGGTCGATACGCTTAATTGCCAGTCGCACCATGCGCCGAGCAATCACCACCTCGGCCGCGGCCAGTCGGCGAGCGTCAAGGACCAGTGCACCCGCCGCCTCCTTGCGCAGGCAGCTTCGAAACGCCTGTGCGGAAAGCTGGGAAAGAAAGGCGTCCTCATCGCCTAAGATCTCGCAGGCGGCGCCAATCGTCTTACAGACGCTCGCGTTGCGCTGCGCCACCACCGGCATCACTCGATGGCGCACGTAGTTGCGCAAGTACGACACGTCCTCGTTGCTCTCGTCCTCTCGCCACGGCTGACCATGCACCTGCAGATAGCCCACGAGCTCATCATGAGTCAGGTCGAGCAAGGGACGCACCACGATATTCCTCCGGCGAGGAATGCTCGATAGACCAGCGGGCCCCGAACCCTTAATCGCGTTCATCAAAAACGTTTCCGCGCGATCCGAAGACGTGTGCGCGGTGCAGATACGAGCCGCCGTTCGCGGTGCCCCCGTCTGGGCGCAGAGCTCGCGAACATACCTCCGCGCCGCGGCATAGCGCACCTCGCGGGCAGCCGCCTCGATATTGCCCGATTCATCATCAAAATAGGCATGCTCAACACACAGCGGCAAGCCATATTGTGCGCATAGGCCGCGCACAAAGGCCTCATCGCCATCGGATGCCTCGCCGCGCAGATGATGGTTCACATGCAGCACGTGCAGTCGCTCGCGCGCAATGGGGGCTACACCACGCCCATCCAGAATATCCAACTTTGATGTGCACGCCATAAGGAGCAAAGCCGTCGAGTCCGCGCCACCTGATACCATGAGCACCACGGGGGCAGCCGTCTGCCGCGTTGCCAGGGCTTTATCATCAGCCCACGATGCAACATGGTGTCCATAATGCTGAGATACCGTTGGCATTTGCTTCCTCCTCTATTCGTTCGCACCCATTGTATCCTTTGGAATCTTATGTCTCGTCTGCACCTTCATATCCTTGGCAGCGGCTCAAAAGGCAACTGCGCGCTCATCGAAGGCCCCCGGGGGCTCATCATGATTGACGACGGTCTTTCTCGCCGCGAGACATTAAAGCGCATGGCAGAACTGGGGCTCTCGGCAGACAACGTCTCGGCTCTTCTCATTACTCATGAGCATAGCGATCACATCAAGGGTCTCGATGTCTGGTGCAAGCACTGGCACGGTCCCCTCTTTGCCAGCAGGGGCACACTTTCGAGCAAAGAAAATCTCTCGCATCTGCCTGTCGAGGAATTCGATCCCGGTGACACCCTGTCCATTGCCGGCATCCACGTGCAAACCTACTCAACATCACACGATGTCATCAATCCAGTCGGCTATCGATTCGACGCCCTCGATGATTCCATCGGCTTTGCCACCGACACCGGAGAGCTATCGAGCCAGGCCATGAACACCCTCAAAGATTGTCGAGTCCTCGCGCTCGAAAGCAACCACGATGTGGCCATGCTGCGCGAGGGAGAATATCCCCGCTTTCTTCAGGAGCGTATCCTGTCTGCAAGGGGACACCTCTCCAACGACCAAGCCGCCGAAGCCGCGCGCGAACTTGTTACCGATCGCACCGAACAGCTCATTGCCATGCATATCAGCCAAGATAACAATCGTCCGAGCCTTACCGTCAAAAGCTATGCCAAAGCTCTAGCCGCAACCCTGGATGACGAGGTCGGCAGCTCCGCCACCCTTCTCCAAGAATCGCGAAAACTCTCGATACGCCCCGCAAGTCAGTATCAACCGACAACCATTGTATAGACCGCTCAATAAAACAAAAGGGGCCGGGAATCGCTTCCCAGCCCCTTTTGTTGTCTTTTAATAGTGCAGAACACCAACGAAGTTAGTCGATGGAGATCTTCGTAACGTTCTTCTTCTCGACGATCTTGGGAACCGTGACGGTCAGGATGCCGTCAGCGTACTTAGCCGAGAGGCCCTCGCTCGAAGCGTCCTTAAGATACACGCCACGCGTCGCGCTGTACGAGCTGAACTCCTTCTGCAGGAAGTTCTTGCCCTCGTTCTCCTCGTCTTCCTCGACATTCACGCTAATGGACAGACGGCCCTCGTTAAGCTCGACATCGATATCGTCCTTGGCGACGCCGGTCAGATAAGCCTTGACCTCATAGCCATCGCCCTTATCCTCAACGTCAACGGGGAACGCCTTAGAGGCAATCGAGCTGTTCGCTAGGTCGCTCATATCATCAAACAGATCGAACAGCGAGCTTGCAGAGGGACGAACGCCAAAAACCGAACGATAAGGAACCATGCTTGCCATGTTTACCACTCCTTTATAGGACTGCCGAGTCATCTTCTAGGTGACTGGGACTTCTTTTGACGTTCTTATATATGCCCACCCGGTGCTCATATATACATCAGCTATAAAGTTTTTTGAGTCCAGTACCATAAGCATATCTAAGTGCATAGGACTCAGGTTTTAGGAAGGTTAAGGTTCTTTGAACCAGAGCTTAAATAACGAGTATGTCCCCAGCTCCAAATAACAAGGGGCTTACAATGAGCGCATACACGTTGTTGGTAACGAGCTAAAGGGCATCATGGACGACCAAAACCAGAACAATATGTTTATGCCAACGCAGGGGGAAAATACTTCCACGCAGCCGCCACGGTTCCATCGCCCCCACATCTCGCAAGAGCCCATTAATGATCCAGAGCCCGAGTATGTGACGAGAAATCGATATCAAACGCTCGAGGATGCCCAAACGGGGCGTAAGCATATGGGCGTCGCATCGAGCGATCCCGTATATCTGAAAGATGCACCGTTATCAAAAAACAGCGCAATCAATGACGACCCGGCGAAGACGCCCATAACTCGGCAGCAAAGAGGCCCCCGACCTAAGCAAACCTTAACGCATTCGGCTCGTTATCTCGAAACGCCAAAACAGGGAAAATCAATCTTCGTTTCGTCAAGCAAACGACGCAAGCAGCATCGACTGACAATCCTGCTTTTGATCATTGTGGCCATAGCAGTTGCCCTTGTTATTCGATTTATTGTCTTTAAATAAAAGCTCATTACCCATAAGCCCAATCGGGTTACAGGTGAAATGCAACTACATTGTGAAGTGTTAGCGTAAAAAAAAGGGGAGGCCGCGAGGCCTCCCCCTTCTTCAAGTCGATCGACGGCTCGGTGCCGTC
>CAMQPJ010000136.1 GCA_947003675.1 uncultured Collinsella sp.
CCCCCCCCCCCCCCCCCCCCCCCCCCCCCCCCCCCCCCCCCCCCCCCCCCCCGCGTTGCTGCTTTGTGCCGTATAATGTCCACTACCTATGACGCGATACAAAAGAAAGGTGTTTGCCCATGCAGGCACAGAAGGCGGAGGGAACCCGCGACCTTATCGGCGCCGAGATGCGCGCCTGGCAAAAGATGCAGCAGATTGCGGCCGGCGTGTTCGAGCCGTTTGGTTTTAAACCCATCGAGACGCCCGCGATCGAGCAGGTGGACGTGTTTGTCCACGGTATCGGCCAGTCGACCGACGTCGTGCGCAAGGAAATGTTCCGCGTGTTCAGCGGTGCCAACCTGGAGCGCGTCTTTACCGAGGGCACCGACACCAAACTCAAGCCCAAGCAGCGCCTGGCGCTTCGCCCCGAGGGCACGGCCGGCGTGGTGCGCGCTGTCGTCGAGAACAATCTGGTGCCCCAGGGCTCCACGCCGTTTAAGGCGTACTACGCCGAGGCCATGTTCCGCGGCGAGCGTCCCCAGAAGGGCCGCCTGCGCCAGTTCCACCAGGTGGGCATCGAGTGGCTCGGCGCTCCCGATCCGGCGGCAGACGCCGAGTGCATCATCATGCTCATGGAGTTTTACAAGCGCCTGGGCTTCGATCTTTCCAAGCTTCGTCTGCTCATTAACTCGATGGGCGACGCTCAGTGCCGTCCGGCTTACCGCGAGCAGGTCAAGCAGTTTATCCTCGATCACGCCGACGAGATGTGCGATGAGTGCCGCGAGCGCGCCGAGCTCAACCCGCTGCGCGCCTTCGACTGCAAGAACGACCATTGCCGTGAGATCATGGCCGACGCCCCGCTGATGGGCGACAACCTGTGCGACGAGTGCCGCGAGCACTACGAGCAGGTCAAGCGCTATTTGGATGCGGCGGGTATCGAGTATGTCGAGGATCCCACCTTAGTGCGCGGCCTGGACTACTACACCCGTACTGTCTTTGAGGTCGAGGCTCCCGGCGCCGGTGTCGGCTCCATCGGTGGTGGCGGTCGCTACGATGGCCTCGTCGAGCTCGAGGGCGGCAAGCCCACGGCAGGCGTCGGCGTGGCCGGCGGTTTTGAGCGCGCCCTGCTGGCCCTGCAGGCCTTTGGCAGCGACCTGGGTGCCGAGGAGGTCCCGTGCGTCTACGTCGCCAATGCCGGCAAGGAGCTGCGTCAGAACGTCTTTGCCATTACGCAGCAGCTTCGCGCCGCAGGGATTGTGACCGAGGCCGACTATCAGGGCCGTTCGCTCAAGGCCCAGTTTAAGCAGGCCGATAAGGTAGGCGCCAAGCTCATCCTGGTCCTGGGCGGCGACGAGCTTGCCGCCGGCAAGGTCAAGGTGCGCGACATGGAGAGCCACGAAGAGGTTCTTGCCGATCTGGCCAACGTCGTCGAGGCGGTTCGCGAGCGTCTGTAGCGCATCTTTTTGAGCTGCGGGCCTGCTAACGTGCCCTGCTCATGGAGAGTAATTGTTACGGGGGTGTTTCGCTTTTATGCGGAATGCCCTCGTTTGCATATGCCGCCCACCGAGAAATACGACCATTTGGGGCAAAAACCCTTGCAATGCAGAAAATACTTTTGTGTGATAAAGCGCAATCAGTGTCGAAAGTATTTCTCAAGCGCCTATAATGAATACCGCATGTTACGTGCATAGAAGGAGGAATGGGAGGAAACGTGGCTGAGAACCTAAGCAACCAGTCTGTACCCGAAGCCGCGGCGCGCGTCGCTGCCGTGGTCAACCGCCTCGTTAACCGAATCGGCTCGAATGCCGAGTCCAGGGAGCGTCTCGCCGAGATCGAGATCCCCGAGGAGCTGCGCGATAATCTGGCGCTGTTCCTGCGCCTGGAACGTCGTGTGCTTAGCGAGTATGATCCCGAGATCGCGGACCTGTTCGACAAGATTTTGACAGCCGAGATTGTGGTCAATGCTGGCAACCCCGGTAGCCGCGCTGCCGACGAGTCCGTTGACGAACAGGGCGTGCCCACTGCCGACGAGCCCACCGCCGTGGCGTTTCGCGAAGCCGTCGATTTGATTGACAGCCTGCCGCTTGATAAGCAGCAGGTCATCGTTCGCGCCTTTACGAGCTTCTTCCACTTGGCAAACCTGTCGGAGGAGAACTACCGTGTGGCGCAGCTGCGCGAGCGCGAGGCCGGCGCATCGACCGATACCGAGGTCGATCCCGCCAACGAACTCACCGTCGCCTATCACCAGTTGGTAAACGAGATGGGCGTCGAGGGTGCCAATGAGCTGCTCGGCAAGCTCGAGTTCCACCCTGTCTTTACCGCACATCCCACCGAGGCCCGTCGTAAGGCCGTCGAGGGCAAGATTCGCCGTATCTCCAACCTGCTGGAGGAGCGTCCGCGTTTGGGCGGCTCCGACCTGGTGGAGAACGAGCGCCATATGCTGCAGGAGATCGACGCCCTGGTGCGTACGAGCCCCATCGCGCTCAAGAAGCCCACGCCGGTCGAGGAAGCCGATACCATCATCGACATCTTTGATAACACGCTGTTCGACGTTATCCCCGTCATCTATCGTCGTTTTGACGACTGGGTGCTGGGCGACAAGGCCGGCACCGTGCCGCCGCTGTGCCCGGCGTTCTTCCATCCCGGCAGCTGGATCGGTTCCGACCGCGACGGTAACCCCAACGTCACCGCTAAGGTGAGCCGTGAGGTCGCCGCCAAGTACTTCACCCACATGGTGCTCAAGCTCGAGGACAAGTGCCGCCGCATCGGCCACAACCTCACGCTCGAGGCTACCTACAGCAAGCCGTCGGCCGAGCTCATCAACCTGTGGAACCATCAGGTCGAGATGAGCACCCAGTACACGGCCCGCGCCGAGTTGATCTCCGAGCACGAGCCGCATCGCGCCGTCATGCTCGTCATGGCCGACCGTCTGAACGCCACCGTGCGCCGTATCACCGACACCATGTACCACAGCGCCGATGAGTTCCTGGAGGACCTGCGCGTCGTCCAGCGCTCGCTGGCCGCCTGCGGTGCCGTCCGTGCTGCCTACGGTCCGGTGCAGACCATCATCTGGCAGGTCGAGTCCTTCGGCTTCCATATGGTCGAGATGGAGTTCCGTCAGCACTCCGTGGTGCACGCCCGCGCCCTCAAGGATATCCACGAGAACGGTATCCATGGTGACCTGCAGCCCATGACGCGCGAGGTCATCGACACCTTCCGTGCCATCGGTTCCATCCAAAAGCGCTACGGCAAGAAGATGGCGCACCGCTACATCATCTCGTTTACCAAGAGTGCCCAGCATGTGGCCGACGTCTTTGAGCTGGCCCACCTGTCCTTCGCACATGAGGAAGACGTTCCCGAGCTCGACGTGATCCCGCTGTTCGAGCAACTCGAGGACCTCGAGGGCTGCGTTGACGTGCTCGACCAGATGCTTACGCTGCCCGTGGTGCAAAAGCGCCTTGCCCAGACCAACCGCCGCATGGAGGTCATGCTGGGCTATTCCGACTCCTCCAAGGACGCCGGTCCTACCACGGCCATGCTCGCGCTGCACTCCGCGCAGGAGCGCATCGCCAAGTGGGCCGAGAAGAACGATATCGACCTGGTGCTCATGCACGGTCGCGGCGGTGCCGTGGGCCGTGGTGGCGGCCCGGCCAACAAGGCCGTGCTGGCGCAGCCCAAGGGTTCGGTCAACTGCTTCTTTAAGCTCACCGAGCAGGGCGAGGTCATCTTTGCCCGTTACGGCAACCGCACGCTGGCTCAGCGTCATGTTGAGTCCGTTGCTGCCGCAACGCTTTTGCAGTCGGCCCCGAGTGTCGAGAAGACCAACACCGAGACCACGCAGAAGTTCTGGGATATGGCCGAGAAGCTCAACACCGCAAGCCACGAGCGCTATCTGGACCTGCTGAACACCGAGGACTTTACACCGTGGTTCTCGACCGTGACGCCGCTGACCGAGGTCGGTCTGCTGCCGATCGGCTCGCGTCCGGCCAAGCGCGGTCTGGGTGCGAAGTCACTCGACGACCTGCGTACCATTCCGTGGATCTTCAGCTGGAGCCAGGCGCGCATTAACCTGGCCGCTTGGTACGGCCTGGGCACCGCCTGCGAGCAGCTGGGCGACCTTGACCAGCTTAAGGCTGCCTACCAGGAGTGGCCGTTCTTCCGCACCTTTATCGATAACATCGAGATGTCGATCGCCAAGACCGACCAGCGCATCGCCAAGATGTATCTGCACCTGGGCGATCGCCAGGATCTGTCCGAGAAGGTCTTCACCGAGATGCAGCTCACCCGCAAGTGGGTCCTTGCCATCGTCGGTGACGAGTGGCCGCTGCAGCGCCGCCGCGTGCTCGGCTGCGCCGTCCGCGTCCGTAACCCCTATGTCGACGCTCTGTCCATCGCCCAGGTCCGCGCCCTCCGCGAGGTGCGTATGAACCAGGACGAGATGGCTGAGGAGAAGAAGGCCGAGTACATGAGCCTGATTCTTTCGACTGTGACCGGCGTCTCGGCAGG
>CAMQPJ010000137.1 GCA_947003675.1 uncultured Collinsella sp.
CTGCGCCTCCGCCGTCGTTGCCTTATCGGTTGCCGCCTTGCACGTATCGTATGAATTCTGTGCATCGATAACGGCTTGATCGGCGGCCGCCTGGTTTGCCTTGGCAGTTTTGAGCGCCTTGTCTGCCTGCTCCTTCTCGGCTTTTGCCTGATCGACTTGTTTCTGAGCGGCCTTTGCTTTCTCCAGTTCGGTAGCATGTGCCTGCTTTGCCGAGGTCAACTCCGATTGCGCCGCATCGGCTTTCGTCTGGGCTGCCGTTACATCATTTTCGGCTGCTGCGACTGTCTGCTTCTTGGCTTCGAGCTCGCTTTCGGCACCGGTGAGGGCGTCCTGCTTGGATGCAACGTCGCTATTTGCCTGAGAAAGGCCTGCTTCGGCAGCCGCCTGCTGCTGCTTCGCCTGGTCGAGTGCGCTTTGGGCAGCATCGACCTTTGCCTGGGCGGCGTCATACTCCGGGCCCTCGGCGCCTGCCTTTGCGGTCGCCAAATCGGCTTGTGCGCTGTCGTACGCTGTCTGTGCCGCAACTAGCTTACCATCCGCGGCGGCCTTTTCCTGCTGAGCGGAAGCCAGCGTGCCTGCCGCCTCGTCGTAAGCGCTCTGCGCGGCGCTCTGAGCCTGCTGGGCATCGGCGAGCGCGGAATCGGCAGCGGCCTTCGCAGCCTTTGCTTGGTCCAGAGCGGCCTGCGCATCTGCGGCAGCCTGCTCGGCGACCTTGATTTCCTCCGGCGTTGCGTTGGCGGCTGCCTTCTGGGCTGCCTCGAGCTTGGCCTGCGCATCAGCTGCCGCCTGCTTTGCGGCATCAAGGACCTTCGACTTGTCCTCGGCGTCGGTCTTGGCTGCATCGAGCTTTCCTTGGGCATCCTTCAGCGTGGCACTGGCGCTGTCGGCCGCCTTGACGCTTTCATCGAGCTGGCGAGCATATTCGGCGCGCGCGGCGGCCTCTGCCTGCGAATTATCGGAGACGGAGGCGTCATAGGTGCTTTGTGCGTTGTCGCGGGCCGCCTGCTTTTCGGTATAGGGGGCAGCCACCGTGTTGTAGTCGGATTTGGCGTCTGCCTCGGCAGCCTTTGCGGCATCGATCGCAGCCTGCAGGTCGGCAATCTTCTGGGCGTTTGCCTTTACTGCGGAGCCTGCCGCCTCGCCGGCGTGGACAGCAAGCGGCGACATGATCGCGTCCTGTGCCGTGGTATCACTTGCATCGTTGGCAAATGCCGAGAACGGCGCGAGCAGCGTCGAGCCAGTCATAGCGATGGTGGTTGCCGCGGTGACGGCGAGTCGTGTTGCCTTGTGGCCCGAGAATGTGGGGCGAGGCTCGGCGCCGCCGGAGACGTTCAAGTGTTTAGGTGCGTACTTTGCCATTTCTTCTCCCAATCGTTGAAGGGGTACCTATGACTATTCGTACGTTACGACCGACGAAAGGGTTCCTGTTGAGCAACATTGGCTAGGAAATATCGACACACTTGAATCACATTTACGAGGCGAAGTTCTCGGCAAGCTAATGTCTCGTTTTGTAACATCTAGAGAGGTTTTTGACCCCTTACTGTTACAGATTGAGATGTTGTCTCGCGGGATTGGGGTTTGTCTCGTTCTGTAGCATCTAGACCTGTATCTGCCGAGCTAGTGTTACAAATCGAGACAATTGCCGGGGAGGGGTCCCGTTGCGGCAAGACGCCCGCCGCCTAGATACAGAACCCGGGGATCACACAGGTTAGCTTGTTTGGCTTTTCCGCAGGCGTTGCGTACGTAAAGACGTCGCCGTCGTGTCCCACGCGGTTCATATAGAGTGTGCCTTCGCTCTCCGATGTGTCAGGACTCGCCGTTCGTTCCCACCAACAGGTGTCCTTGCCTTTCCACTGGCGAACCAACGTCTCGTTCGTGGTATACGGACTTACCTTGAGCTCGCGGAAGAGCTGATACTCCTTGCCCTCGCCGTTGTAGATGTCTGCCAGGTAGTGATAGTCCTCGGTAAACGAATCGGGCGGTTGCGTACCGCACAGCTCGACCATGGCGGGCAGCCAAAGGGTTGCGGGCAACTCGCTCAGGCACGATGCGCTGTTGGCGGCGCCCACATTGTTCGAGACCTTCTTGACCCCTTTAATGAGTGCGCGCAACTCGTTGGGCAGCAGCTTAAGGCCGTCGCCGTTGAGCCATTCCCGCAGCTCGCAATCTGCCCAGCCGGCGCTCGGCGGTTCAGCCGCAGCGTTGCGCTCGGCAATACCCGCGTCGAACATAAACGTCAGTCCGGCCTTGCCCGTCCCGTCCAGAAGCTCATCGTGACGGATGCCCACAAGCTGCGCGCCGACCTCCAGCCCGTTGGTGAGTTTCACGCGCTTGGTACACGGATAGGGGATATGCCCGTTGTCATCGAGCAGATGATAGCGCTTGGCAATCTCGCGTGCCTCGCTACGGGTCTCGGCGGCCTTAATCTTGAGCGAGATCTCCTGCAGCTGATCCCAAGTGTAGTCGTCAAGCGAACCGCGGATGCCGTCCAGGTAGTCGGGGATGCCAAAGCCATGGGTTGCCGCCCCGATAACGCCTAGCCCCGCAACGACTGCAACGACGCCACCGATAATAAAGCGGCGGCGGGTCATGGCATCGTGCCGGGCCTGCTCCAGGATCTCTCGCGCGCGCTCGCCGGCGACGTCGACCTTAAGGTGCGTACCGGAGTCGATGTCGATTGCGGCGTCACTGCCCGCGCCTTCGCGGCTCTCGGATTCGGCATCGGTGAGGTATGCCGAGAGCACCTCGAGCATCTGCTGCTCGGTGGGACGATCGCACTGCTCGACTGAGAGACCCTTCATGATGATTTGGACGAGCGCTTCATCGCCCTCGCAGCGCGGCTCGAGCGGTGCCGGCTTGGTCTTGGTCTTTACGAGATAGAACGAGCCGGTTGCAGCAGCGTCCGTCGACTCAAAGTCAAACGGTTTGCGACCGCTGTAGAGCTGGTACAAAATGCTCGAAAGCGCATAGACGTCGATTGCCGGCGAACGGCGAAGGGCCGCGATGCCTTCGATATCCTGCGTGAGCATCTCGGGCGCGGCGTATGCGGGCGTGGCAAAGCGCCAGATGTCGGCGCGCCGGGTGATCGTGTCGTCGCCGAGAGCCATGGTCGCGGAGCCCATGTCGATGAGGCAGGGGTCAAAGGAACAATCAGCAATCTGCTGCTCGAGCGTGCGGCTGGTCGTGCGGAACATGATATTGGCAGGCGAAAGGTCGCGATGGACGACCGGATTCACAAGGCCTTGGGTCATCAAGAGCGCACGAAGCACGGCGTTTCCGACGGCGGCGACCATCTGGGTGGACAGCCCGCCCGAGGCGTCGTGAGGAAGCAGGGGCAGCGTCTGCTTGAGTGAGGTGCCCTCGACCCACTCCATGAGGATGAGCGGGTCATCCTCGCACGATCCGTAGCCGTAGACGCGCGGAAATCCGCGCAGGTGCGAGACGGTACACAGATGACGGTACTCCTCGAACAACGCGGCGGTGTTGGCCAGGTGCGCTGCCGATTGCTCGGCGGAGCGGTCGGGGGCTTGGCCGGAAAGGATGGCGTTGTCCTTGAGTAGCTTGACGGCAAAGACCTCGCCGCTCGTGTTGGTCGCGCGCAGCACGTGCCCGATGTTGCCGTTGTTGCGGTGGGCCGTTTGGAGAATAAGCGTCATAAACCGACGCTTGGCGTCGTCCTCGGCGCTGGGGTCGACCGCCACGGCGGTATCGAACGTGTCAAGACGGATGAGTTTGTCGCCATAGGCGCTATCGGTAGTATCCATGGCGTTCCTTTGTCTGGCATGGGTTGCCGCGCGTATACGTGAGCAGTGCGGATATCGGTAAAGTACCATGATAGCCGCACTGCCCACGTATACTGCTGAGTATTGTCGTTTACGACGCAGAAGGTAGAAGACGAAAGACGGACGCGGCCGTCTTTCGATCGCCGTCCGCGCTAGTCCACAATGACGAGAAATGTCGTGTAGAGACCCAGATGGATCCTGTCGCTGTTGGCGATTTCCACCGGGGGATAGATCTTGCCAGGCTCGCGTTGGTCGCGCGGCGGCTCAATCACAATATCGCCGTCGCCTGCACCCGATTCGAGTACCGTGCCGTTGGTCGATCCAAGGCCCTGGGCGTACCAGTGCTCACCCTCAAGCCAAATGCGAAGATGCTCGCGCGATGCGTCGGCGCCCACATCGGTGATGCTGGGCGAGGTTTTGGGCAAAGAACCAATCACGGTGCCGCGCGGATCGCGTGTGAGGGGGTGGATTTGCATGTCGGCGCAGTTGTCGGCATGGGTTCTGAGCAGACCGAGGTTGGGAGCGACGGTGTGCGGCTGCTCCAGGCTGCTCATAAAGCCGCGTCCGACGGTAATTTCGGTGGTGCCAAAGTGCCCGCCCGTCTTGCTGGCGCAAAAGCGCTCGACGGTGGTCACGCCCTGAACGGGATCGGCGAGCGCCCCCGTTGCCACAAAGAGCATAAGGTAAAGCGTGCTTTTCTCG
>CAMQPJ010000138.1 GCA_947003675.1 uncultured Collinsella sp.
CGACGGCCAGGCGCTTGATGAGCGAAGCGAGCGACTCGATAAAGTCGTCGGCGCTTGCGGTCTCTAGGATGGACTCAACGATGCGCTCGTGATAACGCACGCGATAGTTGTTCTCGTCCGGATGCGTGTGCAGCAACTCGTCGATGATGTAGGCGTAATCGCGCGGGATGGCCTTGCGCACCTTGGAGCGGGTATAGCGGCTCGAAAGCGAGCGGGCAACCACAATGAGTTGGTCGAGCATTGTCTTGTACCAGGTGGGGGAGTCCTCGTGCTGGCTGCGGACCAGCTCGATCTTCTCGCGCGGATAGTAGATGAGCGTGCACAGCTCGCCCTTCTCATTGAAGGAGAGCGTGTCGCCAAAGATTTCGTCGACATGCTCGCGCACGACGCCCGAGCAGTTGTTGAGGATGTGCATGAAGGCTTCGTATTCGCCATGCAGGTCGCTCATAAAATGCTCGGTGCCCTTGGGCAGGTTGAGGATGGCCGAGAGATTGATGATCTCGGTAAACGCGGATTGCTCGGTGGGGAATTGTCTCGACAGCAGGCGCAGATACTTGAAGTCTTGCGGATTGCGATCGAATGCGACCATGAAACACCTTCCGATGGGGTTGGTAAAACTGATAAACAGCGTCAAACGTTTATCAGTATGCGACGCCTTTGTTTCAATTTTGCGCTGGCGGCTCAATTGTCGGATGAACGGTTTGCTAAATCGATTTAGTTAAGGTAGATATGGCGGTTGAGTGGAGACGCTGAGGGTGTCTTTGCGGACGATTGCCTATGGTTTGGTGGAGATGATGATGGTAAAGATGTTCTATACAGATGGTTCGATTTGGTAAATAGTGGACATATGTACCGCATATAGGCTCACTGTGCGATAATTTGCGCAGCAATGAGTAAGGAGCCTCATATGAGTGATTTTGTCCTGACCTGTGAATCCGCCGCCGACCGAACCCGTGAGTTCTTTGCGTCGCGCAATATTCCTGTCGTGTGTTTTCATTACGAGATCGACGATGTTGTCTATACGGACAATCTGTATCAGTCGATTACGCCGGACAAGTTTTTTGCCCAGATTGCCGCGGGCGCCATGCCCAAGACGTCTCAGGTGAGCGTGGGTGAGTACGAGGAGTTTTGGGAGCCGTTTGTTGCCGAGGGTAAAGACGTGCTGCACCTGGCGTTGTCGTCGGGTATTTCGGGTACGTATGGTTCGGCTTGCGTTGCGGCGCAGATGCTCGCGGATCGCTATCCCCAGGGCGGCAAGGTGCGCGTCGTCGATTCGCTGGCGGCGTCTTCGGGCTTTGGCCTGTTGCTGGAATATGCCGCTGACGTGCGCGATAGCGGAGCTTCACTCGACGAGACGGCCGCCTGGATCGAGGAGCATAAGCTCAACCTGCACCACTGGTTCTTCTCGACTGACTTGTCGAGCTATTTGCGCGGCGGTCGTATTTCGGCTGCGAGCGCGATCATCGGCACGGCGCTTAAGATTTGCCCGCTTATGACGGTCGATTGCGAAGGTAAACTGTCGCCACGTGAGAAGATCCGCACTAAGAAGCGCGCGATATCCGAGATGGCTAAGACCATGATGGTACACGTGCAGGACGGTGCG
Source organism: uncultured Collinsella sp. (assembly GCA_947003675.1). Classification (GTDB taxonomy): domain Bacteria; phylum Actinomycetota; class Coriobacteriia; order Coriobacteriales; family Coriobacteriaceae; genus Collinsella. The sequence continues at coordinate 1,604 of CAMQPJ010000138.1, forward strand.
GATTATTCGGGTAAGTGCATCATGTCGCACTCGGCGTGCCGCGAGGATGCCGAGGCAGTTGCGGCGCTGATTGAGGAACAGGTTCCGCAGCTTAAAGGCAAGATTGAGATCAATGACATCGGTACTCTGATTGGCTCGCACACCGGACCTGGTACGGTGGCGCTCTTCTTTATGGGCGACAAGCGCGTGGATTAATTTGCCCCATCACGTCGCTGCATGATTGCTCAAGCGAAAACGGCCCGCTTCACGTTTGTGGGGCGGGCCAAGATGTTTTGCTAGCGTTTCTTTCCGCGGAAGAAGAAACCGTGCAGCGAGGGCTTGAGTCCGCGGTTGGCGCGACGCTCCTCGATATGATCGTGGATCGAAGCGACGCGTTCGATGACTTCGTCGGGAATCGGCACGTCGGGATTCATGTTCTCGACCTGGCTGACCTCGGCGGCGGCGACCTGGTCGATAATGGGCACATCGTCGCGCGAGATGACAGGCGTGGCGTCTTCCTTCATCTTACGGTAGCGCTGCATCATGTCGGTCTGCAGCTGCTGGGCCGAAGGCGGCGTCCAAATGATGGCGTTGGCACCGGCGGCGATGGTCTCGCGGATGCTCTCGGGCGTCTTGCCGCCCGGTGCGATGAGCGGCAGGTTGGGATAGTGCTCGCGCAGTTCACGCAGGACCTGCGGCGTGTTCTTGCCGGCCGCGATGTTGAGGATCTTGGCCCCGGCGCGCACTTTGGCATGCGCATCATCGTCGCAACGTACGACCGTGGCGATGACGGGGATGTCGGCGATGTTGGTGATGTGCTCGACCATCTCGGCAGTGGCGGGGGAGTTGACCACGCAGCCCGCCGCGCCCTGCATCTCGGAGACGGCCGCCATCTGCACGGAGCGCTTACCGGTGGTGGTGCCGCCGCCAACGCCCACAAAGACTGGGCACTCGGCGACGGTCAACAGTGCCTGCGTAATGGCCGGCTGCGGCGTGAAGGGGTAGACGGCAAACACGGCGTCGGCATTGGAGTTGCGGATGACCGCCACGTCGGTGGTGTAGATGAGCGACTTGATGCGGCGGCCAAAGAGCGTAAAGCCGCTGGCCTCCTCGATCTCATCGGGCATGCGGAGGGCCGCTTTGCGCAGACGTCCGTCGATGGGCAGCGGCTCCATGGGCAAAAGGCCGTTGGGAGTTACGGCCACCTGGGGCTCGGTAAATTCGTCTGCAAGCTCTACCTCGGAGAAGTCGACCGATGCGACGATGTCCTCGTGAACCTCGGCGGGAACATCGATGGGGTCTTGGTCGTTCGTCGCGGCAGGCGTATCGAAGGAGCTGGTGGCGACAAAGGCGTCGACGCGCTCGTTCAGATCGTTAAGAGTATCCATGGTGGTCCGTTTCTATGTTGTGCGGCCGGCAGTACACAACCGGCGCTACGTTGCTAAACCGTTTGATGAGTTGATTTTTCCCCGCTGCGCTATCCGTTAGACCGAACGCCCGTCGAACGTGAAGGAGCTGTGGTGGCGGGTTTTGAGGTGCTATCTTAAATGTCCCGTTTAAAAGAGAGGTGGCGCGGTATGGAAATCTCGACATTATTGGGCTCGATTGGCCTATGCGTGGGCGCAATCGTAGCCGCCGCGGTCATCTACTTTGTGGTCACGGCCATTAAGGGCAAAAGAGCCGAGCGCAAGGAACGCGAGGCGCTTAAGCAGCACCGTGACCAGCAGGACAAGCGCGCACGGGAATAGTTTGTTGAGTTTTGAATCCGTGCGCTAGCTGCGTTTTCGGACCAGGGCGATGTAGAAGCCCTCAAAGTCGCGGCTGGGCGGGATGGTGAGCGTACCGGGCATGCCGTTGGTGATGGCCGAAACCTGACCCGCGGCGATTGCCTCGGTGAGAGCGTTGGACTCGATGCGTGGCTCCTCACCAGCTTCCTGGGCGCGGCGTGCTTCGCTTTCACTCGGCGTGCCGTCGAGGGGGATGAGCTCGCAGTCCATATGCTTGTCGAGGGCCTCTTGCAGAGCGTCCTCGTTTTCCTGCGGCAAGATCGAACAAGTCGAATAGACGAGTGTGCCGCCCGGCTTGAGGGCGCCCATGGCGCGGTCCAGAAGCGCGCGCTGCGAGCGGGCGCACTTGCCAAGCAGCTGCTCGGTCAGGCCGCGCAGGCTTTTCTCGTTGCCGCTGATGACGGTGCCCGTGCCGGTGCAGGGGGCGTCGAGCAGGATACGGTCAAAGCGGAAGAACTCGTCGAGCTCGCGTGCGTCGATGCGCATGACGGGCACGTTTTTGGCGCCTTGGCGGTGGAGGTTGGCCTCAAGCTTTTCGGCGCGGGGAATGCTCATCTCGCAGGCGGTGAGGTGCGCCTGGCCCTGGGTGAGGGCGGCGATCTGCGTCGTCTTGCCACCGGGGGCCGCGCACATGTCCAGGATGTCCTCGCCGGCCTGAGCGCCCAACACCAAAGGCGGCATCATGGACGGCAGGCTCTGCAGATAGATTTTGCCGTCGCGGTAAATGTCGAGATCCCACAGATCGGATACCTGGGCCTCGGGCAGGATGAAAGCGTCCGGGTACCATGAGACGGGGCGGTGGGCGATGCCGGCTGCGTCGAGCGCGGCGGCGATGTCCTCGGCGGTCGCCTTGAGCGTGTTGGCGCGCAGCGTGACCGGGCGCGTGGCAGCGGCGCCGAAGCCCTCGATCATGAGCTCGGCATCGGCAGGCGCATAGGCGCCGGCGACCGTGTCGACCATAAAGCGCGGCAGGTCGGCGGCGGAGTGTTGGGCGGCAAGCTGGTCGGAAAGCTCGGTGGCGGCAAACTGCCTGAGCTTGAGCTCGGGCTTAACCTGCTTTTTCTGCTTACGACGACGCGGCTTGGACATCCGTCTTTCCTTCC
>CAMQPJ010000139.1 GCA_947003675.1 uncultured Collinsella sp.
CGTTGGGGTAGAGGATGGCGCTGATGGCCTCGGCCTCGGCGCGCTCGGCGTCGGCCAGGGCATAGTCGCCGCGGTTGAAGGCCTCCAGGTCAAAGTGCTCCTCGACCGGCTCAGCGGCCCAGACGCGCAGCTTGTTGACGGTCTCGCCGGCATAGCCCACCACGGGGATGTCATAAGGGACGGCCAGGATGTCCTGCGTGTCCACCGTGCGGTAGAACGTGCGGCCGTTCTCCTCAAAGCCCTCAACATGGCCACCAAACTTGATGGTCACGGCCTTGTCCTGACGACGGACCTCCCAGGGATAGCCGTGGGTGAGCCACTCGTCGGTGGCCTCGACCTGGCTGCCGTTAACGATTTCCTGCTTAAACAGGCCGTAGCGGTAGCGCATGCCGTTGCCGTAGCCGGCAATGCCCTCGGCTGCCATGGAGTCCAGGAAGCACGCTGCAAGACGGCCTAGGCCACCGTTGCCCAGAGCCGGATCGGGCTCCTGGTTCTCGATGACGGAAAGGTCGAAGCCCATGTCGTCGAGCGCCTCGGCGACCATGTCGCGCACGCCAAAGTTGAGCAGGTAGTTGTCGAGCAGGCGGCCGATCAAAAACTCGATTGAGAAGTAGTACACGCGCTTCTTGCCCTCGGCGGTGGCGCGGGCGTCACTCTTGGTGGCAACGGTGCGCGCCTTCTCGGCCACGAGCTTTGCCAGGGCGTTAAAGCGGTCGAGGTCGCTGGCGGCCTCGACGCTCTTGCCGCTGATGCTCATGACGGCATCGCGATAGAGCTCGGTAAACTCCTGCTTGTTGTCGAAGATCTTATTCATACGTTCCTTTCCCCCGGGGATGATTCTCCCGGAACGGTTATGACTTGTATCCTACGCCCCGGCGAGGCGGGTAATTACAGCTGTAACGGCTTTGTTACGCATCCTTGGCCGACGGCTTAACAGAAGCAGACTTGGCCTTGGCAGCGGCCTTTTTGGCAGCCGGCTTCTTGGTCGCGGTAGCCTTAGCAGCGGGCTTTGCGACAGCCTTGGCCTTGGTCGTCGTAGCCTTTGCCTTGGTCGGAGCCTTCTTGGCAGCCGCGGGCTTGGGCTTCACCGAGGACGTGCGCTTGCGCGTCGCTTTCTTGGGCTCCTCAACCACCGGCGGCTTGTAGCTGCTGGGACCGCGGCGCTTAAGGACCACGCCTGCCAGGCCGGGCACCTTGATCTCGATGGAGTCCATCTGCCCGTTCCAGGGATAGGGCTCGCTCGAGCAGGTGTAGGGCTCCTCGCCGGCGTATCCGCTGCCGCCAAACTCGGGACGGTCGGAATCAAAGATGACCTCCCAGTCGCCCTCACGCGGCACGCCCACACGGAAGCTCTCATAGCTCGCCGGGTCAAAGTTGATCAGGATCACCAGGTCGTCATCGACGTCCTCGCCCTGGCGCACAAAGCTCACGATGGACTGCTTGGAGTTGTCCGCGTCGATCCAGGTAAAGCCGTCATCGGTGTAGCCGCGCTCGTACAGGGCGGGCTCGGCGGTGTACAGGTGGTTGAGCGCCTTGATAAACGCCTGATGATGCTTGTGGGTCTCGTACTCCTCGGTCAGGAACCACTGGATAGACTCGTAGTAGCGCCACTCAATAAACTGGCCAATCTCGTTGCCCATAAAGTTGAGCTTGGCACCGGGGTGCGTCATCTGGTAGAAGGCCAGCGTGCGTAGGCCGGCAAACTGGCGCCACCAGTCGCCCGGCATGCGGCCGATGAGCGAACACTTGCCGTGCACGACCTCGTCGTGGCTCAGCGGACAAATGAAGTTCTCGGTAAAAGCGTACATGATGGAGAACGTGAGCAGGCCGTGGTTGCCGGGGCGCCACGGAAAATCGGTCTGCATGTAGTGCAGGGTGTCGTTCATCCAGCCCATGTCCCACTTGTAGTGGAAGCCCAGGCCGCCGTCCTGCGGCGGGTAGGTCACGAGCGGCCACGCGGTGGACTCCTCGGCCATCATCATCACGTCGGGGTAGTGCGCCTCCACGGCGCAGTTGACCTGACGGATAAACGCGCTGGCGTCCAAGTCCTCCTCGGTACCGTACTTGTTGAACTTCTTTTGGCCCGGATCGTCGATGCCAAAGTTGAGGTACAGCATGCTGGACACGCCGTCCATGCGAATGCCGTCCACGTGGAAGTTCTCGAGCCAGTACAGTACGTTGGAGACCAAGAAAGAGCGGACCTCGCCGCGGGCGAAGTCGAACTTGTGCGTGCCCCAGTTGGGGTGAATCTCGTGCTCAAACAGCATATGGCCGTTAAAGGTGGCAAGGCCGTGGGAATCGGCGCAAAAACCGCCGGGTACCCAGTCCATGATCACGCCGATGCCCGCCTCGTGGCACGCATCGATAAAGTGCATGAGCTGCTGCGGATTGCCGTAGCGCGACGTGGCGGCGTAGTAGCCGGTCGTCTGGTAGCCCCAGGAGCCGTCGAAGGGATGCTCCATGAGCGGCATGACCTCGATATGCGTGTAGCCCATGTCGCGCACGTAGTCCACGAGCTCCACCGACAGTTCGTCGTAGGTGTAGAACTCGCCGCGCTGTGCGGGGAAGGGATCCATGGGGCCGGGGTAGTTGCCGTACTCGTCCGGATCGCCCTGCGGCGCGTCGCCGTGGCGCTTCCACGAGCCAATATGCACCTCATAGATGTTAAGGGGCTGCGACATGTGGTTATGGCTGGCACGGCGCTTGAGCCACGCGGCGTCGTTCCACTTGTAGCCATCGAGGGTCCACAGCACGCTCGCCGTTCCCGGAGGGCACTCGGCCTTAAAGGCGTACGGATCGGCCTTGTAGAGCTTTTCGCCCTCGTTGGTCTCGATAAGGTACTTATAGAGCTGGCCCTGCTCGGCACCAGGAATAAAGCCTTCCCAAATAGCGCTCGTATGCATGGGCACCAGCGGGTTGGCTTCCTCGTCCCAGTCGTTAAATTCGCCAATGACATGGACGCTCTTTACGTCGGGCGCCCAAACGCAAAAGCGCCAGCCGCGCGTACGGTTCTGCGTGTCGGGGTGAGCGCCCATCTTTTCCCAGCTGCGCTCCCACATTCCAATGCCAAACAGGTAGACATCGTCCTTGGAGAGCTCCGGTGCGTGCGGGGCGGCTTTGCGGGTAGCAGGCTTTTTGGTTGCTGGCTTTAGCTTTGTATCGCTCACGTTTGATCCCATCATGACGCGGCAGCGTGTTGCCTTGGTGACTAGATGCGAAAGGTCCAAGGCTGCACGAATCGAAGGGACGGCGATAGTTCTATGATTCGTTCCACCTCGCGTGCTCGGTGGAACTTTCGGCAGAAACTACGATAACACCTGTGCGTTAGTTTTATGGACGAAAGCGGATTTACGGGAGCGTTTAATCGGTAAGCGACATGTTTATACCACTGGCAGAATTGCCGTGGTAAAACTCTTGACAGTTTTACCAATTTGGGTTTCAAAATTGTTTGGCTGACGTTTGGTAAAACGTTTTTAGCAGGATGTTTACCATTTGATATCGAAAGGTTCGTTTATGTCCCATACCGCCGCTCCCAAGGTTGCTTTTATTTTCGATTGCGACGGCACGCTGGTTAATAGCACCCCCGTTTGGGCCTATGCACAGCCCGAGTTATTGCACCGCCACGGTGTCGACGTGACCGTGGATGACTTTGCCCAATTTGAGCACCTGTCGCTGGAGGACGAGTGCCAGGCCTACCACGACACGTGGGGCATTGGCGCGAATGGCGAGGAGCTGTATCGCGAGCTGGGCGAGATTTTGATTGATGGGTACTCCAAGGTGCCGCCGCGCGAGGGTCTCCTGGCATTTTTGAAGCAGGCGCAGGAGGCCGGTATTGCCATGTGCGTTGCCACGTCCACGCCGGCCGAGCTGGTTAAGTCTGCGCTTGCGGGCGCTGGGCTCGATGCTTACATGGAGTTTGTGACCACCACGGGCGAGGCGGGGCGCTCCAAACAGTTCCCCGACGTTTACGAGCTGGCGTTGCGTCGCCTGGAAGAGCGCCACGGGCACAAGTTCGAACGCGCATGGGTGTTTGAGGACGCTGTCTTTGGCCTAAAGAGCTCTGGCAGCGCCGGCTTTAAGCGTGTGGGTATTTATGACCCACACGGCCGCATGAAGCGCGACGACGTACGCGCCAACTGCGATATCTTTATCGACAGCTACGAGGAGCTGGATCTGGCCCGCGTGCTTTCGTTTGTGGGATAGGCGAGGGCTGTGGCTTGCAAGGTATTAGTGGTCTGCGGCTCGCCCGTGGTGGCGAGCGCGGATCTGTTGCGTCGGCTAGCAGGGGAGTGCGATCACGTTGTCGCCGTGGACCGCGGACTCGACGCGCTGCTGGGTGCGGGATTGGGCTGCGACGTATATGTAGGGGACGACGATACGGTAAGCGAAGCCGGTCGCGCTCTTGTTGATGCCGCTGAGGACTTTGAAGTTGAGCGCCACGACCCGTACAAGGACTATAC
>CAMQPJ010000140.1 GCA_947003675.1 uncultured Collinsella sp.
CTCATAAAGCCCGCATGGCCCAGCGACAGGTCGCCCGCGATGCCGACGACGAGGTTGAGGGAAATGGCCATGACAATATAGGCCGTAATGGGAACCAACTGACCGGCGATCATGCGCGGGATCATATGGTTGGACTGCATAAAGAACACGATGGCGAAGGCCACGATGCACATTGCGTACGTGACAAAATCGTGACGCGTCTGCTTGTCTTTAAGAAACTTCATACCGCTCACCTACACCTTCTCGGGGACGTACTTGCCCAAGAGGCCGGCAGGCTTGACGAGCAGGACGATGATCAGAACACCAAAGACGATGGAGTTGGCAAGACTCGTGGAAATGTAGGCCTGCGCCATCGCCTCGATGATGCCGATGAGAATGCCACCGACAAAGGCGCCGGGGATGGAGCCGATGCCACCGAAGACGGCGGCGTCGAAGGCCTTGATGCCAGGCATGGCACCCGTCGTAGGCTGCAGCACCGGCGAGTAGGAGCACAGGAGCACGCCGGCGATGGCGGCAAGGGCAGAGCCGATGGCAAACGTCATCGAGATGGTGCGGTTGACGTTGATGCCCATGAGCTGAGCGGCAGCCTTGTCCTCGGACACGGCGCGCATAGCTTTGCCCATCTTGGTCTTGCCTGTAAAGAACATCAGGCCGGCCATGATAACCAGGCAGGCGACGATGGTGACGAGCGAGACGGCGCTTACGTTGAACTTGGCCAAGAACTCCGGCACCTGGAAGGTGACGAGCGAAGTGAAGTTCTTGGGCGTGGCGCCCCACAGAAGCTGCGCGGCGTTCTGCAGGAAGTAAGACACGCCGATAGCCGTGATCAGAACGGCCAGCGGGCCCGCCTGGCGCAGTGGCTTGTATGCCAGACCCTCGATGAGAACACCGAGAACGGTACAGACCACACAAGAGAGAACTACAGATGCCCAGCCCGGGAGGCCGAGATACGACGTGGCGCAGAACGAGACATAGGCACCGACCATGATAACGTCGCCGTGAGCGAAGTTCAGCATCTTGGCGATACCGTAGACCATGGTGTAGCCCAACGCGATGATGGCGTAGACGCTGCCCATGGACAGGCCGTTGACCAGGTATTGGATAAAGACCGTCATGTTCCACATCCCCCTTTCGAATAGGTTTCCAGTTAATGTATGAAACAGGGACGTTACATCGTCCCTAGATACCAAGCAAGCAGGGAAGGCCAAAACCTCCCCTGCTTGGGATCAAAACCGCTCTATGTAAGGCGGCCTATTAGGCCTGTACGTACTTGCCGTCGGTGATGACGTACGCCGTGGGCTCCTTCTGGACCTGGCCCTTATCGTTCCAGGTGAGCTTGCCGGTCAGACCGTCAACGGTAATCTTGAGCATAGCCTTGGACAGCTTCTCGGCGACCTCGGTCGGGTCGGCGTCGACACCAAGACCGGCCTCCTTGACGGCCTCGGCCACCGCGTGCACGCCGTCGTAGGCGTCGGCGGCAAACTGGTCGGGGGTATCGCCGTACTTATCCTTGTAAGCGTTGACGAAGTCGGCGTTCTTCTCGTCGTCGGCGGAGAACGGGGTCATGAGCAGCAGACCCTCGGCAAGAGAGGTGTCGAAGCCCTCAACGCCCAGGATGCCGTCCATGCCGTCGCAGCCCATCATCTTGACGTCGTAGCCCATGTCCTTGGCGTTCTTGAGCAAAACGGACGCCGGCGTGTAGTAGATCGGCGCAAAGATCATGGTGGCGCCGGCCTGCTTGGCCTTGGTCAGCTGGTTGGTAAAGCTCGTGGCGGAGTCGTCCTTAAAGGTCTCCTCGTCGACAATCTCGAGCTTGGACTCAGCGGCCTGGGCCTTAAAGGAATCTGCGATGCCCGAAGAATAGGCGTCGCCGGAGTTATAGAACAGCACGAACTTCTCGTCCGCATACTTCTGCGCCAGGAACTTGGCAGCGTTGACACCCTGGTTGGGGTCGGTGAAGCAAACCTGGAAGACGCAATCCTTGCCGTCGGTGACGTCCTCGGAGGACGCGGACGGGGTGATCATGAACGTCTTGGGGTCGTTACCACACTCTGCGGCAACGGCAACCGACGCACCCGTGGTGGTCGGACCGACGAGGGCCTGCATGCCCCAGTCGAGCAGGGTGTTGAAGGCGTTGACGGCCTTCTCGCCATCGGCCTGGTCATCCTCGGCCTTGCTGGCAAGCGGCAGCTCCTTGGTCGAGAAATCCTTGCAGCCGAGCTCGACACCCTGGGTAACGGACTTGCCGTAGGACGCGTTGGCGCCGGTCAGCGGGCCGATGGTGCCGATCTTAAACGAAGCGTCGCTCGAAGCGGAACCGCTGTCGCCGCCGTTGGAGGAGCAGCCAGCTAGAATGGACATCGCCCCCAGACCTGCTGCGCTCGCGATAACGCTCCTGCGATTCATAACAGGGTTCAATGACTTACCGGTGAGGCTCGACATGCGGCTCTCCTCTCAAATCTCGTCGGGTTTCGGTTGCCCGACAGGCCATCCTTCGCCGTGTTCGGCGTTCGCAAAATAGTAGACGCTTTAGTTGAGAAAAGTGGCGATTATTTCAACTTTTCTTTTGCTTTGTCCATTTATCCATATTTATGCGTATTTCTATCGGTTTATGCAGTTTAGCCACTTTATTATGTGAAAGTAATGTTTCTGTTCTGTTACAAGCGTCCTTGCCCTGCATAAAACGGCCCCACCGGTCTCGTTATATGCACTTAGGCGGCGATGTACTTGCCGTCCAGGATCACATAAGCCGTAGCGGGCTTTTCGACCTGGCCCTCGTCGTTCCACGTCAGCTCGCCCGTCAGGCCCTCAATCTTGATCTTGCGCATGGCCTTGGTCAGCTGGTTGGTAAAGCTCGTGGCGGAATCGTCCTTAAAGGTCTCGGTATCAACGATGTCGAGCTTGGACGCCTTGGCCTGCTCGGCAAAGGCGTCGGCAACGCCCGAGCCGTACGTATCGCCGGAGTTGTAGAACAGGGCGATCTTGGCGTCTGCATACTTCTCAGCCAAGAACTTCGCGGCGCTGGCGCCCATGGTGGGGTCGGTAAAGCAAACCTTATGGTGCAAACGTTGACAGTTTGTTACGGAAGTTCGTTTGTAGCGAGCATGTTTCCAATGTTTCTGCAGCGTTTCGGGGGTGCCGTTTTGTGCGACTCCTGTTGCCTGGCGAGCACGCGCCCTCGGTTCACGCTAGAATGCACTCAACCTTTAAGCGGTTAATCCATCCATAAGATGCACGAAGGAGCTATCTATGAGCGAATCCCTGCGCACCGTGAACGTCGGCCTCATCGGTCTGGGAACCGTCGGCGGCGGCGTGGCCCGTCTGATCAAGAGCCACCACGATGAGTACCTGGCCGCCTACGGCATCGACCTTAAGCTGACCCGCGCCTGTGCGCTTGCCTGGGAGCAGGCCGAAGCAGCCGGTATTGAGCGCGAGGCCTTTACGAGCGACTGGCATAACGTCGTCACCGACCCCGCCGTCGATATCGTCGTCGAGCTCATCGGCGGCGAGCACCCCGCGACCGAGATCTTCACCACCGCTTTCGAGAACGGCAAGCACGTCGTCTCTGCCAACAAGGCCCTGCTGGGCCGTCATGTCGAGACGCTTGCCGAGAAGGCCCGTGCGTGCGGCGTGCAGATCAAGTGCGAGGCCAGTTGCGGCGGCGGCATCCCCATCGTAAGCACGCTCGAGCACGACCTGGTGGGCAACAAGATCCTGACCATCGCCGGCATTCTCAACGGTACCACCAACTATATCCTGTCGCGCATGGACGCCGAGGGCGCCGATTACGCCGACGTGCTTGCCGACGCGCAGGCCAAGGGCTATGCCGAGGCCGACCCGTCCGCCGACGTCGACGGCTTCGACGCCGCCAGCAAGACGGCCATCCTCGCCTCCATCGGCTTTGGCACCCGCGTGACCACCGACGATGTGTACCAGCAGGGCATCCGTACCATCGGCGCCGAGGACATCGCCCAGGCCCGCGAGCTCGGCTACACCATTAAGCTGCTGGGCATCGCCCGCAACACCGACGCCGGCGTCGACGTCCGCGTGCATCCCACGCTGATCCCCGCCGACCACATGCTTGCCAAGGTCAACGGCGCCATGAACGCTGTCTACGTGGTAGGCGACGCCGTGGGCGAGACCATGTTCTACGGCGCGGGCGCAGGCTCCTTCCCCACCGCGAGCGCCGTCGTGGGCGATATCCTGTCGCTCTCCGAGCAGATCAGCCGCGGCGTGGCTCCACTGCCCGAGATTGAGCCCTATGGCCACAACCTCGCCTTTAAGCCCATGGACGAGCTCCAGACCAAGTACTATGTGCGCCTGAAGGTCGCCGACCGCGTGGGTGCCCTGTCCGAGACGGTCGATATCTTTGCCAAGCACAACATCTCGATCTCGCTCATCAACCAGGTCGAGGACGGCAA
>CAMQPJ010000141.1 GCA_947003675.1 uncultured Collinsella sp.
TATGCCTCTCGGACTGTCCCGGACCAAGCCGCAGTTACGACAGCGCAATACCGCCGAGCCAGCCCCAGCGCACGCCAGAGCCAGTGCCGTAGAACCCAATAAACGAGTCAAGCGACCTCGACGTGATGGCGCCCTCGTTGCTCATAACGATGCCGCCGCCAACATAGATGCCCACGTGTCCGTACAGCAGACCCGGCGTACCGGTGCCGCTGTGCGACGAGTCGGCCACGATCATGCCCACCTGCAGCGCCGAACGATTGGAGCTGTAGCACCAGGCGTTAAACATGTCGCACGCATTGCCGCCAAAGTAGCCCACGCCGGCGTTACGGAACACGTTGGTAACCCACGCCGCGCACCAATTCTGACCCGGCGAAGGCGTGGAGTAGCACGCGTTGACGACGGCCTGTTGCTTGCCCGAGCCGGCATTCTGCTGCGGAGTTCCGGGCGCATACGATCCGCCACCCGAGCTTGAACCACCCGAGTAGGAATTGTTCTTGTTTGCGGCAGCCGCGGCAGCGGCAGCCTTCTTGGCAGCCTCCTCAGCCTGAGCGGCAGCAAGAATCTCGGAATCGCGCTGGGCCATGAGCTCCTTGACATCGTCGGAGAGGCCGTTCAGAACCGTCTGGACCTCCTGCTGCTTGGCCTGCATGTCCTGCATCTGAGCAGTCTGCTGGTCCTTGAGCTTCTCCAAGTCGGCTTTTTGCGACTCGAGCTCGGACTTCTGTGTATCGAGCTCTTTCTGGATGGTCTGAATGTCCTCGATGGCGTCACGGTCGCTCTTGTTGATCTTCTCGACGTAATGCGCGTTGGCGACGAGCTCCTCAAACGAGCCAGAAGCGAGCAGCAACGACAGGATATTGGTACCGCCCGACTTGTAGCTGGCGGCAACGCGATCGGAAAGGTCGTTACGCTTCTTCTTGAGCTCCGACTTCTTGGTGTCGATCTGCTCCTGGGTGTCGTCGATCTGACCCTGCACGCCTTCGATATCGCTGAGGGTCTGGGCATTCTTGTTGGCGAGCGCCGCGTACTCATTGGCAATGCTGTCGAGCTGGGCCTGGACCTCGTCGAGCTGGGCCTGGGCGGCATTCAGTTTGTCGGTGGTTTCTTGGCTGGCCTCAGCCGCATGGGCGCGGGTGGGCAGGCCAAAAAGAACAGCCGCGGAAGCAGCGCCGAAAAGAGCCTTGAGGGCAGTGCGGCGCGAAAGCTCCTGCGTAAAGATGGAATCGTTGTTCGGTGACATATGTACTCCGTTACATGCTTATTTATATGTCGCTCAACTCAAACATATTAACGCACATCGCGCTTGTCCCAACTATTTCCACGAACGGCTGGAAAAGCATGGTCAGCGGCTCGCAAATACGCCCCGCGCCAAAGGTAAGGATTATGCAAATAACACCCTATGAGTACGTTAACATCAATCCTCTGGTTTTCCTGCCCCGCGTGTTTTGGGCGCCCCCAGCTGCGCTATACTCCCCTCAAGAAGTGTTCCTGATTCGATAGGAGACTACATGTCCAAAGCACTCGACCCCAAAGACACCTGTGTCCTCGTTACCGGTGGCGCCGGCTTTATCGGCTCGCACACCGTCGTTCAGCTGCTCGAGGGTGGCTACCAGGTTGTCGTCGTCGATGACCTCTCCAACTCCAGCGCCGTTGCCATCGACCGCGTCAAGACCATCGTGGGCGACGAGGCCGCCAAGAACCTCACCTTCTACGAGGCCAACGTGCTCGACCGCGATGCGATGAACAAGATCTTCGATACCCACCAGATCGACCGCGTCATCCACTTCGCCGGCTTTAAGGCCGTTGGCGAGTCGGTGAGCAAGCCCGTCGAGTACTACCACAACAATATCGAGAACACCCTGGTGCTCATCGATGTCATGCGCAACCACGGTTGTAAGTCCATCATCTTCTCGAGCTCTTCGACCGTCTACGGCGATCCGGACAATCCGCCCGTCACCGAAGAGGACCCCAAGAAGCCAGCGACCAACCCCTATGGTTGGACCAAGTGGATGATTGAGCAGATCCTCATGGACGTCCACACCGCCGACCCCGAGTGGGACGTCGTGCTGCTCCGTTATTTCAATCCCATCGGCGCCCATCCGTCGGGCCTGATCGGCGAGGATCCCAAAGGTATCCCCAACAACCTGGTGCCTTACGTCGCCCAGGTCGCCGTCGGTAAGCTCGAGGCCGTTCAGGTCTTTGGCAACGATTACCCCACCCCCGACGGCACCGGTGTGCGCGACTACATCCACGTGTGCGATCTGGCCTCTGGTCACGTCGCCGCCCTTAACTGGATGAACGGCAAGACCGGCGTCGAGATCTTTAACCTGGGCACCGGCACCGGCACCTCGGTACTCGAGGTCGTCGCCGCCTTCTCCAAGGCCTGTGGCAAGGAGCTGCCCTATGTGATCCGTGAGCGCCGTGCCGGCGATATCGCCGCCAACTGGTGCGATGCCTCCAAGGCCGAGCGCATGATGGGTTGGAAGGCCCAGTACAACATCGCGGATATGTGCCGTGACAGCTGGAATTGGCAGAGCCACAACCCCAACGGCTTCGCCGACGCCAAGTAGCAAAAACCTACATATCGCTCTTGCCCCGATCTCACGTCGTGAGGTCGGGGCTTTTTTCATGGCATGTAACCATTCGCCGAAAATCGACCAACTTTATCATCTTGCCTATACATGTTTAAACAACATGTTCTACAATAGGAACATCGACTTTAAAACTCGGGACGGACTGTTCACCCATCTGCAGGCCGATCCCACAACAAGAAGGTTGGTGAGCACATCCATGGAGCGTGCAAGCGGTGTTCTCATGCCCATCTCGTCCCTGCCCGGACCGTACGGCATCGGCGGCTTTGGCTGGAACGCATATGACTTTGTCGATTTCCTCGCCTCGTGCAAACAACATTATTGGCAGATTCTGCCCCTTACGACAACGAGCTATGGCGACTCGCCCTATCAGTCGTTCTCGGCCCGTGCGGGCAACCCCAATTTCATCGACTTTGCCGAGCTTATCGAGGCCGACTATCTGGAGCAGCGAGATATCGACGGTGTGTACCTGGGCTCCGACCCCAGCAATGTCGACTATGGTGCCATCTTTGGTGGCCGTCGTCAGATTCTCGACCGCGCCGCCGAACGCTTTGCCGCCGACAAGCCGGCCGACTTCGACGACTTTGTCCAAACCAACGAAGACTGGCTCATCCCCTACTGCGAGTTCATGACCGTCAAAGAGGAGTGCGGTCTCAAGGCATTTTGGGAGTGGCCCGCAGAGCTCCGTACCCGCGGCGAGGCTTCTGCCAAGGTCTGTGCCGCCCATCCCGCGCGCATGCTCTACCACCAGATGACGCAGTACTTCTTCAATCGTCAGTGGAGCCGCCTCAAGGCCTATGCCAACGAGCGCGATATCCTCATCATCGGCGACCTGCCCATCTATGTCTCGCGCGACTCCGTTGAGATGTGGGCCACACCCGAGCTCTTTAAGATCGACGCCGCCGGTAATCCTGTGAGCGTCGCTGGCACGCCGCCCGACCAGTTCTCGGCCACCGGCCAGTACTGGGGCAATCCCATCTACGACTGGGACGCCATGGAAGCCGACGGTTTCTCCTGGTGGGAGGGCCGTATCCGCGCCGCCCTCGACATGTACGATGTCATCCGCCTGGATCACTTCCGCGGCTTCGAGGCCTATTGGGAGGTGCCGTTCTCCTCACCCGATTCGTCCTACGGTTCGTGGACGCAGGGCCCCGGCCTCAAGTTCTTCAAGACGCTCGAGGAAAAGCTCGGCACGCTGCCCATCATCGCCGAGGACCTGGGCTTCCTCACCCCCGGCGTCATCGACATGCGCGACAACTCAGGCTTCCCCGGCATGATGATCTTGCAGTTCGCCTTTGAGGGCACCAACTCGTACTACCTGCCGCACAACTACATTGCCAACACCGTCGCCTATGTGGGCACACACGACAACGAGACGGCACGCGGTTGGTTTGAGGAAACGGCCACCCCGCGTCAGCGCGAGCAGGCGGCCCTGTACACCCACCAGCAGGCCGGCGAGCCCATGGCCGATGCACTCAACCGCACCATCGCCGCCAGCGTGAGCGATACCTGCATCTACACCATGCAAGACCTGCTTAACCTGGGCAACGAGGCGCGCATCAACACCCCCGCCACCCTGGGCGGCAACTGGACCTGGCGCATGCTCGATGGCGCCATCACCCGCGAGCTCGAGCACAAGCTCACCGGCTGGACCGAGACCTACTTCCGCATCCCGTCGGAAGCCGAAATTGAGCTTCCCCAATAGGAGCCACCGCGCCCGACCCCACCCCATCGTGCGGACGCGTCCGTTTCCCCGCGCAAGGCCACCCCAATCCCCTCGCGCGGGCTTCTTTTGAATTTCTGACATGTAGTCGA
>CAMQPJ010000142.1 GCA_947003675.1 uncultured Collinsella sp.
GCGTGCGCGCCTTGGCATACGTGTCCTCGACAACTTTGGTCGCCAGTGGTCGCAGCTTATACGTAGCATCCCGTGTGATGTAATACACAAACTCGATGCTATCAAACGTCGCCTGATCAGTGGTGTCCGAAATCACGTTGAACATCGATCCGTCGTTCATGTGGTGACCATAGATCGTAGTCTGCTGATCCACCATACCCGGCGCGGTGTCGTCGCTATCCAAGAAGATGGCTCCCGAGGCATTGGCGGTGCCGTCGAACAGCGTGTTGAGGTACTTGGAGTTGTTGTTGGTCCGCACCACGGGGTAGTTGATGTTGGTGCCGGGCGCGTAAATCCAACCCACAACCTCGGGATTTGTCTGGGCAAGCGCATTGAAGTCGATAATTGGCACGCCGCTTGCGTCCTTGTCGCTCACATATTGCTTTTCGATTTTTTGATACGACTCGCTCGCCTGCTTATAGCCAATCTGCGCGTTGATAAAGATGGCGGCCGCAGCAACGATCAGGCCAATGCCGATGATGATGAGCAGAATGGGAATGACGGAGCGGCGCTTTTTGCGCGGCGGCTCGGTATAGCTCGATGGCGCGGTATGCGCCGAAGAGCGAGGTGACTTCTTGGCCGTACTGTATGACGAAGGATGATATGCAGCCAGCGTATCCTGACGGCGATGCTTCGCCGGCGTCACGGGGCGCGGCGCGCGCGGCTGTTGAGGAGAGGATGTCCGACCCTGCTGCGGCGCGCGGGCTGCTCCCGACTTGGCTGGATCGGGAATCCGAGAAGCCGAAAAACGCTTTCCCTGATAGTCGGACATGGCTCTCCTTATGCTACAAATGGACTGGCAGAGCGCTTAGGCGTCAGCCATCTCCTGCTTCATCTTCTCGATAACCTTGCGGTACTCGGGGTCGCATGCGCCCAGAATCTGCGTGGCGTAAATGGCAGCGTTCTTGGCACCGTTGATGGCCACACAGGCAACGGGCACGCCCGAAGGCATCTGTACCATCGACAGCAGCGAGTCCATACCACCCAGATCGCTCGTCTTCATAGGCACGCCGACGACCGGCAGCGGCGTAAACGCAGCCACGACGCCGCCCAGGTGAGCAGCCTTGCCGGCGGCAGCGATAATCACCTTGATGCCGCGGTCGGCAGCGGTCGAGGCCCACTCATGGACCTTCGCCGGTGTGCGGTGTGCACTTGCAATCACGAGCTCATAGGGCACGCCCAGTGCCTCGAGCTCGGCGGTGCAACCTTCCATAACGCCCAGATCGGACTTGGAGCCCATGATGATCCCGACAACCGGCTTCTGATCTGCCATAAACAAAGACCTCCTGTTGAGAGCGGTGACGCGGCGAATCCGCGACCCTTAACTACTGAGAGTAGTATAGCTGCTCCCGTCCCTGCGGTCTGTGGGTGCTCTGCGGCGGCCCGGTGTTTTCATCTTCACTCCGGTTGCTGCGCAAAGTCGTTCAGATGAAAACACCGGGCCGCCGCAGAGCACCTTCGACCTACCGGGGATTGCTATGACGTACGTTGGCTGAAATATTAACGTGGGATCCGCCGGTCGCACGAACGGCGGATCCCACACTCACTTTTTATTCAGCCCTAGTCATCGCGCAAAGCCCCTTCGGCAGCACACGGTGCAGCCAAGTCACCGCAGTCCGGGGCGGAGGGGGCCGAATTTGCCACTGAGCGACTCTGCTTGCAGCCGGAGCGAAGGGGGAAACTCGGCCCCCTCCGCCCCGGCCGGACAGGTCACACTACACCGTGTGCTGCGGCAGGTCCTGCAGGGCGATGACGTCCATGCCCATGTCGTTGGCGCTGCCGTGACCCTGCTGGTCCTCGCGCACGGCCTCGATGGCGCTCACGTACGTGTTGGCCGCAGACATCGCCGTCACGCAGGTCACGCCGCGGCGCACGGCCTCGGTGCGCAGCAGGTAGCCGTCGCCACGAGAACCCGGGCCGTACGGCGTGTTGATGATCACCGCAATCTTGCCATCGGCGATGAGGTCGCCGATGTTGGGGCACTCGCCGTCGTGCGGGCCGCTGATCTTCTCCACGACTTCGCACGTCACGTTGCCGCCGCGCAGGACGCGCGCCGTACCCTCGGTAGAGCAGATGTCAAAGCCCAGGTAGCGCAGGATGCGGGCGACCGAAAGGATATGGCGCTTGTCGCGGTCGCACACGCTGATGAACACCTTGCCGCAGCTCGGATCGGGCAGCTTGTAGTCGATCGCCAGCTGCGTCTTGGCGTATGCCTCGGGATAGCTCTTGGCGATACCCATGACCTCGCCCGTCGACTTCATCTCGGGCCCCAGGATAACGTCGGCACCCGGGAAACGGCCCCAGGGCATAACGGCTTCCTTCATGCAGAACCAGTCCAGCTGACGCTCGTCACTCGGCAGGCCCAGGCTCGCGATGGAATCGCCCGCCATGATACGCGCCGCGCACTTGGCCAGCGGCACGCCGGTGGCCTTGGAGATAAACGGCACGGTGCGGCTCGCGCGCGGGTTGGCCTCGATCACGTAGACGGTCTCGCCCTTGATGGCGTACTGCACGTTGACCAGGCCGCGGACTCCCAGCGCCATCGCGATGCGGCGCGTGGTCTCGCGGAGCTTCGCCTGCAGGCTCTCGCTAAAGCTGAACGGCGGGATGCAGGTCGCAGAGTCGCCGGAGTGAATACCGGCCTCCTCGATATGCTCCAGGATACCGCCGATGTAGACCTCCTCGCCGTCGCACAGGGCGTCGACGTCGGACTCGATCGCACCCTCCAAGAAGCGGTCTAGGTACACCGGGTAGTCGGGACTAATGCGCGCAGCCTCGGCCATGTAATCGCGCAGATGCTCGGCATCGTAGGCGATCATCATGCCGCGACCGCCCAGCACATAGCTCGGACGCACCAGCAGCGGGTAGCCAATGTGCGCGGCAACGGCTTCGGCCTCCTCAAACGAGGTGGCCTGGCCCGCCGGCGGGTACATAATGCCCAGCTTGTCGAGCAGGGCGGCAAAACGCTCGCGGTCCTCGGCAAAATCGATGGCGTCGGGCTTGGTACCCATGATGTTCACGCCGCTCTCCTCGAGCATGCGTGCCAGCTTAAGCGGGGTCTGGCCGCCGAGCGTCACTACGACGCCGTCGGGACGCTCAACGTCGATAACGTCCATGACGTCCTCGTAGGTGAGCGGCTCAAAGTACAGGCGGTCGGACGTGTCGTAGTCGGTCGAGACGGTCTCGGGATTGCAGTTGACCATGATGGTCTCAAAGCCGCGGGCCGCCAGCGCATAGCTCGCATGCACGCAGCAGTAGTCGAACTCAATACCCTGGCCGATACGGTTGGGACCGGCACCCAGAATCATCGCCTTGGGCTTGCTTGCCGGCGTGGTCTCGTCGGGGGCAACGCACTTCTTGGCGATCGGGCTCGTGCGGTAAATGTTCTCGTAGGTCTTATAGTGGTATTCCGTGGCACTCGAGAACTCGGCGGCGCAGGTGTCGACCGTCTTCATGCTGGGAACCACGCCCAGACCCTTACGGTAAGCGCGAACAAAACGCTCATCCGAGCCGGTCAGCGCGGCAATCTCGGCATCGCTCGTGCCATACTGCTTGAGCAGGCGCATCGCGTCGGCGTCAATGTCCTCCACGCACAGGCCGCGGATGCTCTCCTGGACCTGCACCATATCGTTGATGCGGTTGAGATACCACGGATCGATACCGCAGATGGCGTGGATGCGCGCAACATCCCAGCCACGGCGCAGGGCCTCGACCACAAAGAAGATGCGGTGCTCAGTCGGGGTGCCCACGGCCTGGGCGAGTTCATCGTCGCTCAGCTTATCGGCGCCCTCCTTGCCACCGGCGCAAATACCCTGGTGCCCGTCCTCCAGCGAGCGCATGGCCTTGCCAAAGGCCTCCTCAAAGGTGCGGCCGATCGCCATGATCTCGCCCACGGCCTTCATGCGCGTGGTGAGCGTGGGGTCGGTGCCCTTGAACTTCTCGAAGGCAAAGCGTGGCACCTTGACCACACAGTAGTCGATCGTGGGCTCAAAGCAGGCGGGCGTGGCCTTGGTGATGTCGTTGACGATCTCGTCGAGCGTATAGCCCACGGCCAGGCGAGCGGCGGCCTTGGCGATGGGGAAGCCCGTGGCCTTGGAGGCCAGCGCGGACGAACGACTCACGCGCGGGTTCATCTCGATGACAATCAGGCGGCCGGTCTGGGGGTTCACGGCAAACTGCACGTTAGAGCCACCGGTCTCGACGCCGATCTTCTCCAAGATAGCAAGCGAGGCGACACGCATGCGCTGATACTCAAGGTCGGAGAGGGTCTGCGCCGGCGCCACGGTGATGGAGTCACCGGTATGCACGCCCATGGGGTCGAGGTTCTCGATGGAGCACACGATGATGCCGTTGCCGGCGTGGTC
>CAMQPJ010000143.1 GCA_947003675.1 uncultured Collinsella sp.
ACGGTGGTCTCGGTGGTGCCAAAATGCCCGCCCGTCTTGCTGTCGCAAAAGCGCTCGACGGTGGCCACGCCTTGAACGGGGTCGGCGAGCGCCCCCGTTGCCACAAAGAGCATAAGGTAAAGCGTGCTTTTCTCGCGCATGGCATTGCCGTCAAAGTTGTCGATGCGATTGAGGGCATTTGCATATAGGCGGCTGTCCAGCTTGTAGCTGGCGAGAGCCGACATCATTTCGTTGGCGGCCGGACCGCGATAGTGCTCAGCGATTGCCCGATAGGCGGACTCGCCGCCGCCGAGCTTGCTGCAGATTGCCGAGGAAAGGTTGAGCGTGGTGACGGTAAAGTCGCTGTAGATGGAGGGCGCGCACTGGTCAGGCTTGCGATGGACGATGTAACGGGTGAGATACGAGCGGTTGGAAGAGCATTTCTCGAGCAGGGTACTGCCGAGATAAGAGTTTCCATTGATGAGCATTCGGGCGATCTCGAGATGTTTAAGACCGCCGAACGAGCGAATATCGTTATAGAGGACCGAGCAAGGCGTCTCTGCTGCCACGGATACCTCCTCTGATTGCTTCCTAGCCAATATGGCGATAGGAATTAATGGCCCCCGGTGGGCGACGTATTAAATGGCTGCGCAATATATAGCGTAACCAAAGCAACATTATAGGCCACATGTTCGAAATTGCAGGAAGACTGAGAGATTTGGTTTGGACTGGACGGAAATCCCTCTCTGTCTTGATCTATAACAATTAGGACCCGGTTTTGTCCCGCAGCTGTTACAGATTGAGACAATCAGCCGGGCCCACCACGTCCACCTCGTCATCTGTGGTTTACGTGGGGGCATGCGAAGCACGGGTATACTAACCGGCGGCGAATCTGCTCCATCGCTTAGAGCTGCTGCGTCTGGACGGCGCGTGATAGGGCTGCCAAAGCGATCGCCAGCGTGCTGAGCAACGTCCTCTCTGTGCGCACCTGTTTTTGTATGTATTAGCGCACTACCAAGCACGCCCCGCGCGGCCGCATGCCGTGCCCATAACGCGTGCAGATAAGGAACAACAACATATGCGTAATTCTGTATCCGACGTCACGGACGCCGAGATTCTGGACGAGACCCGCGAGGCCATGACCCAGGCTGCCTTCGATGCTGCCGACGAGGCCAGCGCCGCCGAGACCGTCGAGTCCGCGACTGAGAACCTGCCCGCCTTTGACGAGCTGGGACTTTCGGACGAGATGCTTCGTGCCATCGAGAACCTGGGCTACACGGCGCCCACGCCCGTGCAGGCCGGCTCCATCCCCGTGGTGCTCGAGGGCCGCGACCTGCTTGCCGCCGCTCAGACCGGCACCGGCAAGACGGCCGCCTTCTTGCTGCCGACCATGAACAACCTGGAGCACATTGCTCCGCCCAAGCCCGTGCGCGAGCGTGGCGGCCGTAACCGCCGTCGCGGCGCCAAGAAGCCCGAGGGCAACGGCCGCGGCCCCGCGATGCTCGTCATCACCCCCACGCGCGAGCTTGCCCAGCAGATCGATGAGGTCGCCGGCAAGATTGCCGACGTCACCGGACATGTTGCCGTGACCGTCGTGGGCGGCGTGAGCTACAAGCCCCAGACCGCGGCGCTCAAGTACGGCTGCGACATCCTGGTCGCCACGCCGGGCCGTCTGGTCGATCTGATCGAACAGGGCGCTTGCCACCTGGACGAGGTAAAGGTGCTGGTACTCGATGAGGCCGACCGCATGCTCGACATGGGCTTTTTGCCCGCCGTCCGCCGTATTGTGCGCGAGACGCCGGCCGAGCGCCAGACGCTGCTGTTCTCGGCCACGCTCGACGAGGAGGCCGTGGGCGAGATCACCGACCTGGTGAGCGACCCGGCCCGCGTGGAGATCGCGCCCGCCACGTCGACCGCCGACACCGTCGACCAGTTTGTGTTCCCGGTGTCCATCGAGGCCAAGAACAACCTGCTGCCCGAGTTCCTCAAAAAGGAGGGCCCGGAGCGCACTATCGTCTTTATGCGCACCAAGCACCGCGCCGACAGCTGCTGCCGTCGTCTTGAGCGCAAGGGCATCAAGGCCGCCGCGATTCACGGCAACCGCAGCCAGGCCCAGCGCGAGCGCGCGCTTTCGGCCTTCCGCGACGGCACCGTCGACGTGCTGGTGGCAACCGATGTCCTCGCCCGCGGCATCGACATTAGCGACGTGCGCTACGTCGTGAACTTTGACGTGCCGGCAGAGCCGACCGACTACATCCACCGCATCGGCCGCACGGGCCGCGCCGGTGAGCTGGGCTGGGCCATTACGTTTGTGACCGAGCAGGACGTCGATGAGTTCTACGAGATCGAGAAGCTCATGGACAAGACGGCCGACATTTATGACGCCGGCGACCTGCATGTGGGCCCCAATCCGCCCGCCGTTGATCCCGAGCGCGACCCTGCGGCCTTTAAGGTGAAGAAGAAGACCAAGCGCGGCAAGTCCAAGAGCAAGAAGAAGCTTGAGCAGGCACGTCGAGATGGCAAGCGCAACGGCGACGATTACGGCGATGTGGCCGGTCGTTCCAACCGCGGTCGCGATGAGCGTCGCGGCGACGGCGAGCGTCCGAGTCGTCCCAAGCGCGGCGGCAAGACCCGCGTGCGCGAGGGCGTTCAGGCTCGCGTGGACGAGGCCGTGGAGAGCGTGGCCCGCGAGGTTGCTGCCGAGGAGCACGGCGGTGCTGACGCCGTCAAGCAGGCCCCGCGTGGCAACCGTGCCGAGCGCCGCGCCAAGCAGTTCCAGGGCGAGGCGCATCGTCGTCGCCGCGAGGACGAGGACCGCGGCGGTCGTCGCCGTGTTGAGCGCGAGGACGAGGGCCGCGGTTCGCGCGGTGGCAAGCGCGGTTCGGGCGACCGCCGTCGTTCCGGTCGTGATGACGAGCGCGGTGGCCGTGATGAGCGTCGCGGCGGCGAAGGCCGTGGTTCGCGTGACGAGCGTGGTACCCGCGGCGGCAAGCGCTTTGACGAGCGCGGAGGTCGCGATGGCGGCCGCGGTGGTGAGCGTCGCGAGGGCGCTCGCGGTAACGGCAGCCGCGGCGGCGCTGGTCGTTCTAACGAGTCGCGCGATCGTCGTGACCCGCGTGCCAGCCGCGATCGTCGCGATGACTGGCGCAACTACGACGATACCCGCGAGGAGCGTCGTGGCGGCTATCGCGGCGGGCGTGGCGGCAACCAGGCCGGCTCCCGCGGCGGTCGTGCCGGCGGTCGCGATAACCGTGGCAGCTATGGCAACAATCGTGGCGGCAAGCGCGGCGGCAGCTCCCGTCGCCCCGGTGACGGCGGCGGCAAGCGCAAGTAACATACGCGTCGCACGCTAGAGCGAGGCGAACTAAGGGCCCCGAGCAACTACGCTCGGGGCCCTTTTGTTTGCCGCATCCGACCGTTGGTCCGGTGTGATTTGCTCAGGAATGCACCTGGAGGATGCTGAAGGCCCGTTTTCAGCCATGCGGCAATGGGTCCCATGGGGTGCGCCGTGCATTTTTTGGAGTATTCTGCAGATCGAGTTGCCTGCATACGATTCGACGTCGCCAGCGGTGGCCTTCGGATATCCCTAGCGAGCGTTTTGAGTCAGACTTTTCCGTTTTCCGTTTTCCGTTTTCCGGTGCAAAGGTGCGTCATTCTCGTTATAGCGGAACCCAAAATGATGCAGCGCCCTACAGTTTTGCCCGCTCGCGGCGGTGTTGGCACGAACGCGTTGCAGAATACTCCGTTTTTTGCACGGTCCGGGAGGGGGTACCTCAGGAGAACACAGCGGTATCACGTAAATATATGCAATCTGTAACGGAAATTATGCAAATCGATGAGGCAGACAGCATAGTTTGGTGCAAAGGGGTCAGGTTAATCTGCATCAGGTTGGTGGAAACAAACCTGACCCCTTTGCGCTAAACCGGGGTGTCCCCGCGCCGTATACTCTGTCTAAGCATGCGGGCGGCTTGGTGTGTTACCAAGCGTAGGGGAGGATGTTCGATGAGCATGTTCGAAATTGTGTTTAGTCCGACGGGCGGAACGGAGAAAGTGTCTGGTCTTGTGACCGGGGCGCTGGATGGGAATATCGTTACCGTCGATCTGAGCGATAGCGGGTTGGATTTCCACGGGGTCTCGATGGCGAAGGGCGACGTTGCGGTTATCTCCGTCCCATCATATGCTGGCAGGGTTCCAGCTGTGGCGGTTGAGCGACTGGGAATGGTGCGTGGCAACGGAGCTCGGGCTGTTTTGGTTTGTGTTTACGGGGGCCGCGCGTTTGAGGATACGCTTATTGAGCTGGAAGACGTTGCGAAGCGTGCCGGATTTAGGGTGGTTGCAGCGGTTTCTGCCATTGCTGAGCATTCCGTTGCTCGTCAGTTTGCTGCTGGGCGACCGGATGCGCAGGATG
>CAMQPJ010000144.1 GCA_947003675.1 uncultured Collinsella sp.
TCGTGCCGCTCGCACGCAAAAAGTGCGCCGAGATGCTCAACGGCTATATCGTCACTCCCGAGGTCAACGACATCGATACCTACATCGTCAACAATAGCCTCGAGGGCAAGCAGGGCATCATGGGCTGCCTGGCCCTGGGTGCCGCCGCGCTTCAGCTGTAGGCGCGCCAAAGGGGCGCCGCAACGTCCAACAATCCCATTCAACGGTATAACGCCGCCACGCCCCGTATAAGCCCCCAAACAAAGAAAGGCCGCCTAGGACCAAGCAATGTGTCCTAGGCGGCCTTTTTGGCACATATGAGCGATCGTAGAAGATACCGAAGCACAACGCCCGTCATCGCTCCGCAGCAATCGATCATCACGTCGGTGATCATACCGGCGCGACCGGGCACAAAGAGCTGAATCGTCTCGTCAATCGATGGGATCAGCAGCAAAAACACCGCCGTGGGAAGCAGCACGTCAAAGGTGCGACGGCCCTCAATATCGAAAGTGCGCGTCGCCAGAATACCGAGCACCATGTACTCGGTAAAATGCGCGCACTTGCGAATGACGAAGTTGGTCACCCACTCATACGGAAGCCCTATGCCGTGGAAAAAGCCGCGAACGGCCTCCATAATCGACAAGCTCAATGAACCGGACCCCGTGCCGGGAACCATCGAATTGCCCCAGATGAGCAGCACCATCAGGCAGGTCGCAACCGCCCATTTTCGATCGAGTTTAAGCATGCAGAAGTTATGCCTCCGCACAGAGCGGCTCAAAGCTGGCGGTGCCACCCTCGATAACGCTCAGATAGGCACGGCCTGTGCGCCTCACCGCTGCAGACTGCAGGCGGTCGATCTCCTCCTCGAGGATCTGATTGACGCGCTCGTGACGACGGTTCTCCATGATGCCGGCAGCGATGGCCTCGGCACGCTCGATACCTTCGCGCGAGATGCGGGCGGTATCCTCGGGGAACACGGCGCTGTGGCGACCAACGTAAGCGGGGGCAGCGGGCTGAGGAGCAGGTGTAAACACCGGAGCGGCAACGGGAGCAGGCTCGACGGCCTCGTCCAAAATTGCGGCAGCGACTGCCCACATGCCCTCGTGGCCCGAATAATCGGCCATGGGGACGTCTTCCTCGGGAGTCGCATCGACAGGCTCGTCGACTGCGACGGACTGGGACGCGGAGGCCGGGGCATCAACCGGGGCAGCGACCACATACGGCATGTCGTCCGAGATGACCGGCTCGTCAAGGTCATCGAGATCGATAGCTGCGGCAGAGGCGTCGCTGATGATCGGCATGTTGGCAAGGTTCGCGTTGTACGGCACCGCCTCCGCCGCCTGCTGCTGTGCAGGAGCGCCCCACAGCGAGCTTTCGGCAGCGCGGCGGGCGGCAATAGTCTCCTCGTCGACGGCCAGCGGCTCGTTGGCGTAAGGGTCAGCGGCGGTGGCGGCGGCCGGAGTCACGGGCACGGCAGTGTCATACGTAACGGATTGAGCCGTGGCGGCGTTGTTGGCGGCGTTAGCCACGGCAGCCACAAAGGCGGCCGTGCTGCCCGCAGGAGCGGCATGAGAGCCCGAGACGGCACGCGCAGCGGCAGCGATGTCATCGCGGTTATAGGAGCCGGTCTGCCCGCCGTAGGTGAGTTCGTCGATAGCGACCTGGTAGACGTCGCGTGAGCGCGTGGGGTCGCAGCTGACTGGCGAATCGTCGTCGAGCATGCTATCGATCATGGACCAGGCGTCGGCCTCGCTCATGGCGTCTGCGGCGCGGGCGATGGTGGGGACGCCATCGTCGGCACGACGGCGCTGGAAGGCACCGGTCAGGCCGGAGAAAACCGAAGAGGGCTGCACGGCGTTTGCCTGAACGGCAGGAGCCGCAGTAGCAACGCCCTGAGGAGCAGCCCACTGCTGTTGAGCGGGCATCGAGGCGGTCTGGAACTCATTTTGATGCTGGTTGACGTTCGCGGCGCCACCCATGGCGTCGGGCTGGAACAGGCGCTCGGCATGCTGCGCGCGATATTCAGAAATGCCGAGCGAGGCGGCATAGATACCCACGCCCGCCACCGCACCCACGGCAAAGGGAACAGCGCCCGCGACGACCGTCTCGTTCACCGACGAAAACGGCAGCGTGGCAGCATACATCACCACGGGAGCGGCAAGGCCGATTCCGCAGGAAAGTCCAGCAAGGACTGCTCGTTGTGTTGCATCAGAAGAAGCCATGAGCTCTCCCCATCTTCCAGCACCCAAATCGCATCATTCAGTTGGCTGCGCGAGAGAAGATGAAGCGGGGCTATGCCCCAAAGCAACGGTATATGGTTCGTTTCATCTGCGTTTTCCGTCGCGAAGCTTAACAGCTATTATGCGAAACCCCCTTGGGGATTGCAAGCGACGAAGCGAGATTGAAACGGGAAAATCGCTGCTTGTCGGTCGTGAGGTCAATAATCGTTGGCGAGCGGCTATACGAAAAGGGCCAGGTTCTAAACCCCGGCCCTTCTGGCATGTCTATGGCTGTTGTCGCGTGCAACGAGCGACTTAGAACGTCTGCTCGTAATCGCTGTGCTTTTTTGCCGAACGCACCAGGAACTCCTGGTTGGTATTGGTGCCCTTGAGGCCCTTGATAAACGACGCGGCCGCGCGCTCGGTATTGTTCATGCCGGCGAGGATGCGGCGCAGGCCAAAGACAAACGGGCGCATCTGCTCGTCGACCAGCAGATCCTCGTTGCGCGTACCCGAGGCAACGGGATCGATGGCCGGGAAGATACGGCGGTCGGCCAGGTCGCGGTCGAGCTTGAGCTCCATGTTGCCGGTACCCTTGAACTCCTCAAAGATGACCTCGTCCATCTTGGAGCCGGTATCGATGAGGGCGGAAGCCAAGATGGTGAGCGAGCCGCCGTTCTCGATGTTGCGGGCTGCGCCCAAGAAACGCTTGGGCGGATACAGGGCAGCCGAATCGACGCCGCCCGACAGGATACGACCCGAGGCGGGAGCGGCCAGATTGTAGGCGCGGGCAAGGCGCGTGATGGAGTCGAGTACCACCACGACGTCGCCACCCAGCTCCACGATGCGTTTGGCACGCTCGATCACGAGCTCTGCCACGCGAGTATGGTTGTCGGCGGGCATATCGAAGGTCGAGGCCACGACCTCACCCTTGATGGAGCGCTGCATATCGGTGACCTCTTCGGGGCGCTCGTCAACGAGCAGGCAGATGAGGTGCACCTCGGGATTGTTGATCGAGATAGACTGGCAGATCTTCTTGAGGATCGTGGTCTTGCCGGCTTTTGGCGGCGACACAATCAGGCCGCGCTGGCCCTTGCCGATCGGCGACACGATATCGATGGCGCGACCGGTGATGGAATCCTTGCCGTGCTCCATGCGCAGCGGCTCGTTGGGATAGACCGGGGTAAGGTCGCCGAACTTGGGGCGGTTGCGGATCTGCTCGGGATCCATGCCGTTAACGGTCGTGATCTTGGCGAGGCCGGCGCGCTTGTCGCCGCCGCGCGAGGGGCGCAGCGAGCCCTCGATGACATCGCCCGTGCGCAGGCGTGCGGAGCGAATGAGATATGCGGGAACAAAGGCGTCATCGCTGGACTTCATGTAGCCGTGGGCATGAATGATGCCGAAGCTATCCGGGCGAATCTGCAGAATGCCCTTGATGTCGCGGAAGCCCTCGGCCTTCGCGGCGGTGGTGTAGATCTCTTCGACGAGCTCGGCCTTCTTCTTGCCGGTCGTCTCGATCTCGAACTCCTTGGCCTTTTCACGCAGCTCGGCGACCTTCATGGCCGCGAGTTCCTCACGCGAAAGCGTGGGCTCAGTCGGGGCGGCGTTGCGCTCCTTATTACGCTGCTTGCGATCGCGCTGACGATTGCGGCGGTCGTTGTTGCGCTCGTCGTTACGCTTGTGCTGACGTCGGTTAGGGCGGGCGCTCTCGTCGGTCTCGGCGGTCGTGGCGCCCTCGGCCGCCGGAGTTGCGGCGTCGGTGTCGGCCGGGACTTTATTATCGGCCTTGGTATCGGCATCGGCATTGGGCTCGGCATCGGCTTGCTGCTCGACGGCCTTAGCCTTTGCAGACTTCTTGCGTGTACGCTTGGGCTTCTCGGCCGCCGGCTGACCGGCGTTCTCGGCATCGGGAGCGGAGTCGACGGTTGCCTCGGCGACCTCGTTGCCCGAGTCCTCGGACGTGTCCTTTTTCGAACCCTTGGCCTTGGACGAGCGCTTAGCGGCCGTGCGACGGCTGCGACCGGGACGAACATCGGCGGGTTCGCCCTCTGCGGGTGCTCCGACCTCGGTGGCAGCGGTTCCCTGGGCAGGAGTGTCGGCGACGGGCGCGGGCGTGGCGGTCATCGCGGCATCCTGAGCTGCGGCTGCCGCGGCGGCGGCAGCCGTCTCGGCCTCG
>CAMQPJ010000145.1 GCA_947003675.1 uncultured Collinsella sp.
TAGTTCTCCTCGCCGTCCATGAGTCGCGTAAAGGCGGTGAAGAGATAGTGGGCATCGGTGGGGCCGGGCGAGGCCTCGGGATGGTACTGAACCGAGAAGCACGGGGCGTCGAGCAGCTGGATGCCCTCGGCGGTGCCGTCGTTGAGGTTCACGTGCGTCAGGCGAATGCGGCCGAAGCGCTCGTTCATCACGACCGGCGCGATGCCGCGACGCACCCAGGCGCGCAGGTCGCCATCGGCCGCATGCTCGGCCTCGCCGCCGGAAAGCTCCGGGATCAGTTTGCCCAGACTGGGGAACAACAGGCCAAAGCCGTGGTTTTGCGCGGTGATCTCCACGCGACGGCTCACCAGGTTCATAACCGGCTGGTTACCGCCACGGTGACCGAATTTAAGCTTTTCCATTTGGGCACCGCACGCCAAGCTGATCATCTGGTGACCAAGGCAAATGCCAAAGATCGGCACCTTGCCGATCAGCCGCTGCACCTGCTCGTAGGTCTCCACCACGGCATCGGGGTCGCCGGGGCCGTTGGATAAAAAGACGCCGTCGGGATTCATGTCGAGCACCTCACCCGCGGGCGTATCCCACGGCACGACAGTAAGGTCGCAGCCGGCACGGACCAGCCCCTCCAGAATGCCGCGCTTCACACCGCAGTCGTAGGCGACCACTTTGTGACGGGCAGGAGCGGCAGCAGCAAGTGCAAAGTCATGCGTGGCAGGCAGGTCGACGGCGGCAAACTCGTGAGGCGCGGGGCAACTTACGGTCTTGACCAGGTTCTCGCCTACCAGCGCGGGCGCTGCGGCCAGACGCTCGGCAAGCTCGTCGACATCGAAGATCTCGGTCGAGATAATGCCCATCTTGGAGCCGTTGTCGCGCAGGTGGCGCACCAGGGCGCGGGTGTCGACGCCCTCGATAGCGACGATGCCGTGTGCACGCAGGTACTCCGGCACGCTGACGGCCGAGCGCCAGTTAGAAGGCGTGGCGCACATGTCGCGAACGATCATGCCGCGCATAGCCGGAGCGCTCGCAGGGCGCACGGCGTCGCCGGGGAAGGCCGACTGGACGTCGGTCTCGTCGATACCGTAGTTGCCGATCTGCGGATAGGTCATGGTTACGATTTGGCCGGCATAACTCGGGTCGGTCATGACCTCAAAGTAGCCCTCGAGCGAGGTGTTGAAGCAGACTTCGCCGGTCGCGGTGCCCTCGGCGCCGCATGCACGTCCATAAAAAATGGTCCCATCCTCAAGATACAGGATGCAGGGACCGCAGGTGCCCTTGCTGGTTTTGGCCAGCATGCGCTGGCAAAGCTCGCTGGGCGCGAAGGTGCGGGCGGCAGCGCCCGCGGTATGGTTGTTCGCCATAATTCTCCTTCCCGGTCTCACAGGACCGGCTTAAAGGTGTGTAGTTAGGCCTCGCGGTATTGTAACCGCAAGCATGCCTCATGGCGTTAATTTCATCGAAATGTTTACGAAATGATAATTATGACTTTCTATGCATAATGATTTTTCTGGGACGGGGATTAAAAAATCATTCTGAGAGCAGAGCTTTGTCGCCAACTGCATACATGACAGAATGATTTTTTAATCCCCGTCCCAGAAAAATCATCCCGCGCGGGCGCTTGGCTCACGCGGGATGATGGCGTCTTATTTATCCTGCTCTAGCAGATCGGACGGCGTGCGGTCGGGCTTGCCACCGCGGAAGATCTCGCGGCCATGCAGACGATGCTCCAGGTCACGTTCGGCCTTTTCCTCGTCAATCTTGGTCTGGCTCACCGACGGGTCCTCAATCAGCGACGACACCGAGTTCACCTGCTTTTGAATGCGCTCGGAAATCGTGTCGTCCATACTCACGATATGCATCTTCCAGTCGATGTTCGTAGCGGTCGATGAGCTCTTGGTCCACACGAACGTCAGAATGGCGCTCTGATGACCCCTCGCGGGGAACATGCCAAAGAAGGAATCGTGCTGAATGTTGCTGTCCTCATCGATATAGGCGTGCACGTTGTACACCACGCGGTCAATCTTATCGTTGAGCAACGCGTTGGTCGCAAGTGCCGCAGCCTGAATCTGCCCGTTGGACAGCAGCTCGAGCTCGTTGGCAGACGACGTGTCCAACACCGTTACCTCGACCGTGCCTGTGCGCTCGTCCGCCTCGTCGACGGTAAAGTCGAGCGGGAACTGCGTAAAGCCGTTACCCCACTCAAGGCCGCCCTTCAGTGCCGTGGAAACGGTATCCACCGAAACACTCTCGGACAGGTTGGCAGTGTTCAGGCGACGCATCACGCCGTAGCCAATCTGCATGCCCACGATCAGTACAAGGATGCCGATGACCACAGCCATAGCGGTCTTCGTAATGGTATGGCTCACCTGCGAGCCCGAAGGGTCGTCCTCGGACAGCGGGTCGATCTGTTTTGTCTGGCTTGCGCGATCTTCGCTGCGAAGCTGCGCCAACGCCGCCTTGTCGCCGCGCTTGGCCGCTGCCTCTTTTTCGCGCATGCGCTCGGTGCGCTTTTTGGCAAGCGTCGGATCCAAAACGCCGGATGCGTCGATCTCGGAGAATAACTCCGTCACTTCTTCCGGAGTCAAAGGGTTCTTCTCAGCCATATACTTCCTGTCATATCAATCAGTCGAGCTCGTGCGCACGCGCACCTTCGAACTGCATTCGATAGTAACGGGCATAGGTGCCACCACGGGCGAGAAGCTGCTCATGCGTACCACGTTCCACAACGCGACCATGCTCGACGGTCGCAATCTCGTCGGCATGCTTAATGGTCGAGAGACGATGAGCGATGATGATCGTGGTGCGACCGCGCGCCAGGCGCTCGAGCGACTCCTGCACCGCCTCCTCGCTCTCGTTATCCAAGGCGCTCGTCGCCTCGTCCAGGATCAGGATCTTGGGGTTCTTGAGAAACACGCGCGCAATGGCTACGCGCTGCTTCTGGCCGCCCGAA
This sequence comes from uncultured Collinsella sp., assembly GCA_947003675.1. Lineage (GTDB taxonomy): Bacteria > Actinomycetota > Coriobacteriia > Coriobacteriales > Coriobacteriaceae > Collinsella. The sequence continues at coordinate 2,948 of CAMQPJ010000145.1, forward strand.
AGACGGCTGCCGCGCTCGCCCACGACCGTGTCGTAGCCCTGCGGCAGCGACTCAATGAAGGCATCGATATTGGCGCGGCGGGCGGCCTCGGCGACCTCTTCTGCCGTGGCGCCTGGCTTGCCGTAAGCGATGTTCTCGCCAATCGTACCGTCAAACAGATAGACATCCTGCTGCACCAGGCCAATGGCGCGGCGCAGGCTCCGCTGCGTCACGTCGCGCACGTCTTGGCCGTCGATGCTGACGGATCCAGCAGCCACGTCATAAAAGCGCGGCAGCAGCGAACACGTTGTGGACTTGCCACCGCCCGAGGGGCCAACCAGGGCAATGGTCTGTCCGGGCTTGATGGACAGGTTCATATGGTCGATCACGGGGCGAGCTTCTTCGCCTGCGCCGAGCTCAACGTCCTCGTAGCTAAAGCACACGTCGCGATATTCAACCGCGCCAGCCGTCACCTGCAGGTCCGCGGCATCCGGCTTGTCCTGGATATCCGGGGCGGTCGAAAGCACCTCGTCCATACGCTTAAAGCCGGCGATGGCCTTCTGATACGTTTCAGCCGAATTGACGAGCGTCTCGAGCGGCGTGCAGAACAGTGAAATGTAGAGCGCGAAGGTCGCCATATCGACCGCCTGCAGCTGTCCCTGGGCGACCAGCCAACCACCCAGCAGCACCACGATCACGTACAACACGCCCGAGAGCAGGCCATACGTCGCAGTGTAAACGCCCATGGCGTGATACATATTCTCTTTGGACGAAAGATAGCGGTCGTTGGAGGAGCGGAACTTGGAGCGTTCAGCCTCCTCGTTCGCAAAACTCTTGACCACGCGCATGCCGGCCAGCGAATCCTGCAGCTGAGCATTAATACCGCTGATCTTTTTGCGGTTGTCGCTAAAGACCTCGCGCATGCGCATGTTCTGCCAAAACATGATGGCCGCAAACACCGCCGTCACCACGGCCATAGCAAGCGCCAGCACCGGGGCAATAGCAAAGAGGATCACAAACGAGCCGACGATCTCGATGCCGCAGATGATAATCCACTCGGGCACGTGGTGTGCCGCCTCGCAGATATCGAACAGGTCGTTGACCACGCGGCTCATCATGTCACCCGAGCTGTTGCGATCGAAGTACGCAAAGCTAAAGCGCTCGTACTGATCGAACAGGTCCTCGCGCATCTTGGACTCCATGCGCGCGCCCATCACGTGGCCCCAGTAACTCACAAAGTAGCGACAGGCGCAACGGATGGCATACATCAGCACCAGACCAACCGCGATCATACCGAGCGCCTGCATAATAGCAGCCTGACCCTGGGTAAAGAGCCCACCAGTCAGATTGCGCAGAATAATAGGAAACGCCAGGTCGATGGCGGCAAGCACCAGGGCGCAAACAGTATCGGCAACAAAAAGCCCCATCTGGGGCT
>CAMQPJ010000146.1 GCA_947003675.1 uncultured Collinsella sp.
TTTGGTAGGTTTTACCTGCTGTTTTGTTGATATGACGGCGCGTGCTGTTATGGCGTGCGCCGAAATGAACGCAACTATGAGCACCGTTTGGCGCCCGCGCGGCGCCACGGTAGTGGGAGAGGAAGGCTCAGATGAGCGACAGCAAGCATGTGACGTACGAGGACGCCGGCGTCGATACCGCCGAGGGTGGCCGCGCCGTCGACGCTATTAAGCAGATGGTCAAGGACACCAACCGCCCCGAGGTTATCGGCGGCATCGGTGGCTTTGGTGGCCTGTTCTCGGCCGCCGCGCTCAAGGATATGGAAGACCCGATCCTGATCAGCGGCACCGACGGCGTGGGCACCAAGCTTGTGCTCGCCCAGATTATGGACCGTCACGAGACGGTGGGCCAGGACCTGGTCGCCATGTGCGTCAATGACATTTTGGCTTCGGGCGCCGAGCCGCTGTTCTTCCTGGATTACGTTGCCATCGGTCACATTGAGGCCGAGCACATGGCAAAGATCATCAAGGGCGTGGCCGACGGCTGCAAGCTCGCGGGCTGCGCGCTCGTGGGCGGCGAGATGGCCGAGCACCCGGGCGTCATGGCTCCCGCCGATTACGACCTCGCCGGCTTTACCGTGGGTGTTGTCGATCGTCCCAAGATGCTCGACCCCGCGAACGTTCGCCCCGGCGATGTGATCCTGGGCCTGCCCTCCACCGGCGTGCACTCCAACGGCTACTCGCTCGTGCGCAAGGTTATCGGTGTCGACGGCATCAAGCCGGGCACGCCCGAGGCCGCCGCTAAGGCCGAGGAGCTAAGCCGTCCGCTCGAGGAGCTCGGCGGTGCTTCGCTGGCCGACGCTCTGCTGGCTCCCACGCGCATCTACGTCAAGCCGATTCTGGAGCTGCTCCGCGGTGGCGCCAACGTTCATGCCATTGCCCATATCACCGGCGGCGGTATTACCGAGAACCTCAACCGCGCGCTCGCCGACGACGTCGATGCCGTGGTCACCCGCAACGGCGCCGAGATGGGCTGGGATGTTCCGCCCGTCATCACCTACGTGTCGCGTCAGGCCGAGCTCGCGCCCAACGAGGCGTGCAAGACCTTCAACATGGGCGTCGGCCTGTGCCTGATCGTCGCCCCCGAGGACGAGGCTGCCGTGACCGAGGCTCTGGTCGCGCTGGGCGAGAAGCCGTTCCGCGTGGGCGAGTGCGTCGAGGGTTCCGGTAAGGTCGTGTACTCCGATGAGCGCTAACGAGCAGATGGCTGCCGCCGAGGGCCTGGGCTTTGTGCCCTACACCCGTCCGACCGGTACCGATACGGCCGAGCCGCTCAAGATCGGCGTGCTCATCAGCGGTTCGGGTACCAACCTGCAGGCGCTGATCGACCTGATCGCCGCCGGCAAGCTCAACGCCTCGATTGAGCTTGTGGTGTCGAGCCGTCCTTCGGCCAAGGGCCTGCAGCGTGCCGAGCGTGCGGGCATCCAGACGCTCACGCTGTCCAAGGATGTCTATGCTGACCCCATCGCAGCTGACGAGATTATCGCGCATGAGCTGCTCGAACGCGGTTGCGAGTACGTGGTGATGGCCGGCTATATGCGCATGGTGCACACGCCGCTGCTAGCAGCGTTTCCCAATCGCGTGGTCAACCTACATCCGGCGCTGCTGCCGAGCTTTACCGGCGCCCATGCGATCGACGATGCGTTTGCTCGCGGCGTCAAGGTGACCGGCGTGACCGTGCACTTTGCCAACGAGATCTACGACAACGGCCCCATCATCGCCCAGCGTGCGCTGGCTGTTGAGGAGAGCTGGGACGTCGACACGCTCGAGGAGCACATCCATGCGATCGAGCATGTGCTGTATCCCGAGGTCGCGCAGATGCTCGCCGATGGCCGCGTCCACGTGCTGGAGAACGGCAAGGTCGCAATTGATGTGCCCCGCGGCTAGCGGTGCACAGTACAATTTAGTTGATGGTCAGGGTGGTCATTGGCGCCAAGGTGCGCGTGACCACCTTTTGTTTTGGGTAGTCATCGGGAACGGTCTTTAACGACTAGTCATTCAAGAACGTCGCAGGTGACTAGATGAGAGAGGTGAGCGCATGGCGGATAACGAAGTGCTGTTTACGCCTGAGCTGGTGTTTTTTGATTGGGAGTGTGCGACGCCGGATGGGGTGTTTGCGCGACTCGAGGGCGAGCTTGCACCACGTGGCTACATTGCCGACGGTTGGCTCGACGCCGTTCGCATGCGCGAGGATGCCTATCCCACGGGTCTCGCTATGCCGGCGGCAAACATTGCCATTCCGCATACCGATCCGGGGTTTGTGGCCAAGCCCTATATCGCGGTGGTGAAGCCCGCCGCGTCCGTGACATTTAACGCTATGGCTGGCATGGGCGCTCCCGTGCCGGCGCAGATTATCATCAATCTGGGCATTGCCGAGCCGGGCGGTCAGGTCGAGGCCCTGCAAGCGCTCATGAATATCTTTATGGATGCCGACGCCGCAGCCGACGTGCTCGGCCAGGCCACACCCCAGGGCGTGGTCGACGCCATCCGCCGCCACTTCTAAGGTGGAGCTAAGCCGGCACCTGGGGACGTTCCTTTTGCGCCGGCACTTGGGGACTGTCCCTAACTGCCGGCAGAAAAGGAACGTCCCTAACTGCCGACTGCCAGGTATGCCCCCTTTGCACCAAAATGGTGCAGATTAACCTGTGTCCCATGCACCAGGTGTGCCGCGGGGGCTGCGTTGTGACACAATGGCGTTTGTTCGATTCGTGATGCGAAAGGCCAAACATGGCAAATAAGAAAAAGAACCCCGAGGCCGCGCCGACGCCCGAGCAACAGGCTCGCGCCGCCTCCAGCTCTCGTAAGAAGCAGCGCAAGACCTATGTGTCCAAGACCGTCAAGATCATCCTGGTGGTCATCGGCGTGCTGGCGATGCTGCTTTCCGTCTCGGCCATGGCGTGCTCCGGCCTGATGTCGCAGACCGAAAGCGCCAGCTCGGGCTATAAGCTTACTGGTGGCGTGGCTGCTACCATCAATGGCACCAACCTCACCGAGGACACCGTGACCAAGCAGATCATGAGCATGCGTACGTCCTACGGCTACACCAAGGACAAGGACTGGGCGCAGTACCTGGTCGACAACGACCTCACGCCCAAGAAGTATCGCAAGCAGCTCATTGACTCCTACACGCAGCAGATTCTGCTTCAGCAAGCGCAGAAGGAAAACGGCGTGACCGTCTCGGACGAGGAGGTCGAGAAGGCCTGGAAGGACGCCTGCAAGAGTGCCGGCGGCGCCAAGGCCTTTAAGAAGACGCTTAAGACCTATGGCTACACCGAGGACACCTACAAGGACTCGCTCAAGGAGAGCCTGGCACAGCAGAAACTCAAGGATGCGGTAGCACCCACAAGCAAGCCCAAGGACAGCGAGATCGTCGATTACATCAATGAGAACCTGTCCAACTACAATGACGCCCGTCGCTCGTCGAATATTCTGATCAAGGTCGATTCCGACGCTTCCGACGAGGACAAGGCCGCTGCCAAGGCCAAGGCGCAGGAGTGCCTGGACAAGATCAACTCCGGCGAGCTGAGCTTTGAGGACGCCGTAAAGCAGTACTCCGACGATACCGGCTCCAAGGATAAGAAGGGCGATGTGGGCTGGGACAAGCTCACCACCTTCGTCGACAGCTACCAGACGGCGCTCGAGGGACTCAACAAGGGCGACGTGAGCGAAGTCGTCGAGTCGACCTATGGCTACCACATCATCAAGTGCACCGACTACTTCCATGTCGATAATCAGGTTGATGACATCAACCAGGTGCCCAAGGACATCAAAAAGTACGTCTCCAACGTGGTGAAGACGCAAGCGGCCAGCACCGCGTACAGCGAGTGGCTGGAGCAGTACAAGAAGGATGCCGACATCACCGTTAACCCCATGCCCAAGGACGTGCCGTACAACGTCAGCCTGAAGGGCGTCACCAAGAGTTCGACCGACGATTCGTCGACGACTGAGTAATCATGGGGCGGTGCTCGCGCGAGTGCCGCCCACACTATTGAGGAGGATTTGCAGATGACCAACGAAGAGCTGCAGAAGGAAATGATTGCGGCCATGAAGGCCAAGGACAAGGTTCGCCTGTCCATCATTCGCCAGGTTAAGGCCGAGGTGAAGAATATCGAGGTCAATGAGCGCCGCGATGTGACCGAGGAAGACGTCAACAGCATGATCAAGCGTCTGATCAAGCAGACGAGCGAGACGCTGGAGATGTCCATCAAGGCCGGCACCGACCAGGAGCGTACCGACAACCTGACCGAGCAGGTCAAGATTCTGGAGAGCCTGCTGCCCGCGCAGGTTTCGGGCGAGGAGCTCGAGGCCCTGAT